>JAUHZL010000301.1 GCA_030425945.1 Alphaproteobacteria bacterium
CGCGCCCGGGCGAGCAGTTCGGCTGCATCTGGTGAAAGGTCGCTCATCCGCCCGTCCGGCCTGATCTTTTCCGCTACATAGGGCCAAGGGCCCGGAATTGAAACAAAACGCATGCCTGCGACACAGGCGCGTGAGGTATTTTTCCGATCACTTGCCCTTCCGCCCC
This sequence comes from Alphaproteobacteria bacterium, assembly GCA_030425945.1. Lineage (GTDB taxonomy): Bacteria > Pseudomonadota > Alphaproteobacteria > Rhodobacterales > Rhodobacteraceae > Dinoroseobacter. The sequence continues at coordinate 167 of JAUHZL010000301.1, forward strand.
GGGCACAACATCTCCGGAACGTGACTGAGACGGAGGCACACATGGCCCAGCTTCGCAAGATTCTGCTCGTGGACGACGACGACGACCTGCGCGAGGCGCTCAGCGAGCAGCTCGTGATGACCGAGGACTTCGACGTGTTCGAAGCGGGATCGGGCAGTGCCGCGCTCGCCCGGGCCAAGGAAGGTCTCTACGATCTGGTCATCCTCGACGTCGGCCTGCCCGACACCGACGGGCGTGAACTGTGCCGGGTGATGCGCAAGCAGGGCGTCAAGTGCCCCATCCTGATGCTGACCGGGCACGACTCGGACGCCGACACGATTCTCGGTCTCGACGCGGGCGCGAACGACTATGTCACGAAGCCCTTCAAGTTCCCGGTGCTGCTGGCGCGGATCCGCGCGCAACTGCGCCAGCATGAACAGTCCGAGGACGCGGTGTTCCAGGTCGGTCCCTACACCTTCAGGCCCTCGATGAAGATGCTGATCACCGAGGACGAGAAGAAGATCCGCCTGACCGAGAAGGAAACGAACATTCTCAAGTTCTTGTACCGCAAGACCGATGGCGTGGTGCCGCGCGACGTGCTCCTGCACGAGGTCTGGGGCTACAACGCCGGTGTCACAACGCACACACTCGAGACTCATATTTACCGGCTGCGACAGAAAATCGAACCGGATCCGGCAAACGCGCGTATTCTGGTCACGGAAAGCGGCGGGTATCGCCTCGTCGCCTGAGCATGAATCCCTCCCGTGTCGGGGTCATGACACGGACCTCCCTGTTGGACTGGCCCGGCTTCACGCCGGGTCTTTTCTTTTCGGAGGCGCCGGTCAGGACCCGCTGACGAGGTCGATCAAGACGGTCGGAATCAGCGAGGCGAGGCCCATCATCGCCAGCCCGGCCACCACGAAGAGGCCGTCGCGCACCACCAGCCCCGCCGCGAAGAACACGACCGCCAGCCCGAGGATCGAGCTGGAGAACGGGACCAATTCGAGGAACGGCATCGACAGGCCCGACAGGATCGCGCCCACCTGCGGGACCAGCGCCAGCGGCGGCACCGTCAGCGCCGTGAACCGGTGCCGGGCATGGCGGTCCAGCCAGTTGCCCAGCCGGTCGAGCCAGACGACCGCCCGGCCCAGCCGCTCGCCGCGCACCTGCCGCCGCATCAGCGGTCCCGGCAGCCACAGGCCGGGTCGCCCGACCACCAGTTGCAGCCCGATCAGCGCGATCAGCAGGCCGCAGACGGTGGGCAGCAACGGGATGCCCGACAGCGGCGAGACGACGATCAGCGCGGGCGCGACCAGCGCGGCGGCCACCGACTGACCGCCGGTGGCGGCCATGATCTCGCCCAGCGACGCCTTCTCCCGCCCGGCCAGCTCTTCGAGCCGGTCGAGAATGTCTGCGATGGCATGTCCTGGCACTCGGTCCTCCTGCGCGTTCCCGCCAAGGTCGGGCTTCCCGTGCGGCCCCGCAAGGGGCAGAGTTCGACGAAACCTCCCTTCGTGGTGTCCTCCGATGAAACGACGTCCCCTGATTCTCGGTGCGCTGGCCGCGCCGGTCCTGTTGCGTACCCCAATGGCACTCGCCCAGCCCGCGCCCGACGTGCTGGTGATCGGGGCCGGGATCGCCGGCCTCGGGGCCGCCCGGCGGCTGGCCGATGCCGGGCTGCGGGTGACGGTGCTGGAAGCGCGGGACCGGATCGGCGGGCGGATCGCCACGGACCGCAGCCTGGGCGTGCCGATCGAGCGCGGCGCGGGCTGGATCCACGGGCCGCGCGGTAACCCGCTGAGCGCCCTGGCGCAGACGATCGGGGCCGAGACCTTCGTCACCGACGACGACTCGCTCGACCTGCGCCGGTCCGACGGACGTCCCGTGCCGGAAGAGGCGATCTGGGCGGCGTGGGACCGGCATTCGGCGGCGCTGGAGGCGGCCGCGGAGGCCGCCCCGGGCGTGTCGCTGGCCGAGGCGCTGGACGACGCCCTCTCCCCGGCCGACCCGGTGACCGACTGGATGCGCGCGGCCTTCACCGCCTTCGACCTCGGTGCGCCGCCCGCCCGGATCGAAGCCCGGCACCATGACGAGGACGAGGTGTTCGAGGGCGCAGACGTGGTCTTGCCCGGTGGATATGACCGGCTGCTCGGCCCGCTGGCGGCGGGGCTCGATATCCGCCTCGCGACGCCGGTGACCGCCCTGACGCGGCGGGCCGACGGGGTGACCGCGATGACGCCCGGCGGACCGCTGGCCGCCCGGTTCGCGGTGCTCGCGGTGCCGCTCGGGGTTCTGCAACAGGGAACGCCGGTGCTCGACCCGCCGCTGTCGTCGCGCCAGCGCGCCGCGCTCGATCGGCTGGCAATGGGGGCCGTCACCAAGCTGTCCCTGCGCTTCCCGGACATCGCCTGGCCGGAGGACGTGCAATACCTCGGGATGATGGACGCCGAACCGGGCCGCTGGCCGCTGGCGCTGAACCATGCCACCTGGACCGGTGCGCCGGTCCTGACGATGGTCGCCACCGCCGAGGCCGCGCAACGACTGGACCGGCTGCCGGAGGCCGCGCTCATCGCCGACGCGCTGGAGGTGCTGCGCGCGGCCTTCGGGCCGGACCTGCCCGACCCGACGGGGGCCGTGGCCTCGCGCTGGTCGACCGATCCGCTGAGCCTTGGCGCGTATTCCTTCCCGGCGCTCGGTGCCCGGCTCGATGACCCGGAGGCGCTGACCGACAGCGACGATGGCCGGCTCTATCTGGCGGGCGAGCACTGCACCGCCCGCTGGCGCGGCACGGCGCATGGCGCGTTGCTGACCGGGCGCGCGGCGGCGGAGGCAATCCTCGACATGCTCTGACCGGGACGGAACGGCTTGAGGCCCGCGCCGCCCCCGCCTAGGGTCGCGCCGACCCCAGCACCGGAGCCGCCATGTCCTTCACCGTCGCCACCTGGAACATCAACTCGGTGCGCCTGCGCGCGGGCCTCGTGGCGAAACTGCTGCGCGAGGAGCGTCCGGACGTCCTGTGCCTGCAGGAATGCAAGTCGCCGGTCGAGAAGATCCCGCTGCATACCTTCAAGGAGATCGGCTATCGCCACATCGTCGCCCGGGGCCAGAAAGGCTATAACGGCGTCGCGATCCTGTCGAAGCTGCCGATGGAGGATGCCGGGCACCGCGACTTCGTCGGCAAGGGCGACGCCCGCCATGTCGCCGGGCGGCTGGAGAACGGCGTCACCGTCCACAATTTCTATGTCCCCGCCGGGGGCGATGTGCCGGACCGCGAGGTGAACGACAAGTTCGGTCACAAGCTCGATTTCCTGGCCGAGATGCGCGACTGGTTCGGGGCCGAGGCCCCGGAGAAGTCCATCCTCGTGGGCGACCTGAACATCGCCCCGCGCGAGGATGACGTCTGGGACCACAAGGCGCTGCTGAAGGTGGTCAGCCATACCCCCGTCGAGGTCGACGCGCTGGCCGAGGTGCAGGAGGCCGGACGCTGGACCGACGTCACCCGCGCCGACATTCCCGACGGGCGGCTCTACTCGTGGTGGTCCTACCGCGCGCGGGACTGGGACGCGGCCGACAAGGGCCGCCGCCTCGACCACGTCTGGGCCACGCCGGACATCTCCGGTGCCGCCCACGGCAGTCGCATCCTGCGCGCCGCGCGGGGCTGGGAGCAACCCAGCGACCACGCCCCGGTGTTTGCGAGCTTCGACCTTTAGTCTGCTGCCACCCCCGCCCTTGGCAGCGCGCGGGCGAAGCGCCATATACGGCGAAACGCAAGAGAACCTGGGGGACCGACCATATGCTCGGCTTCGGAGAGACCACTGCCGCCCCCGCCGCGGGCGGCGACCTGATCAAGGAAACCACCGACGCGACCTTCATGGCCGACGTCGTCGAGGCCAGCCGCGAGACGCCCGTCATCGTCGACTTCTGGGCGCCGTGGTGCGGACCGTGCCGGACCCTCGGCCCGGCGCT
>JAUHZL010000302.1 GCA_030425945.1 Alphaproteobacteria bacterium
CTCTTCGCGGACCGCCACATCGCGCCGCCGCCCGACCTCGTGGCCTGGATCGTGCCGCGCATGGAGCGCAGCTTCGCCGAGGCGCAGCGCCTCGTCACCGAGATCGACCGCCGGGCCCTGACCGAGGGCCGCAGGATCAACCGTGACCTCGCCCGGGACGTCCTTGACACGCAAGGGGACTTGCCCTTCTGATCCGGGCTTTCCGCCCGATCCCGCCGACTGTGGTGCCATGACCTCGACCGACTTCCTGACCGCCCCGTTTCCCGAACCGGTCTCCCGGCCGGAGGCCGAGATCACCGGCCCGCGACGGTTCTGGAACCGCGAGATGAGCTGGCTCGGGTTCAACTGGCGCGTGCTGGAAGAGGCCCGGAACCCCCGTGTGCCGCTGCTGGAGCGGGTGCGCTTCCTGTCGATCAGCGCGACGAACCTCGACGAGTTCTACTCGGTCCGGGTCGCGGGCCTGCGCGAACTGGCCAAGGCGGGCAACACCACGCCCGCCGCCGACGGCCTGACCCCGGCCGAGCAACTGGTGCTGATCCACCGCGACGCGCGCAAGCTGATGGCCTTGCAGCAGGCGATCTGGACCGGGCTCAAGCGCGAGATGGAAGAGGCGGGCATCGCCATCCTCACCCGCGCCAAGCTGACCAAGGCGGACCTGACCTTCCTCGACGGGCTGTTCCTGCAAAACGTCTTCCCGGTGCTGTCGCCGCTGGCGATCGACCCGGCGCACCCGTTCCCCTTCATCCCGAACACCGGCTTCAGCCTCGCGCTGGCGCTGCGGCGCAATGCCGACCAGCGGTCGCTCGACGCGCTGCTGCCGATCCCGGCACAGATCGACCGTTTCGTGCGCCTGCCCGACAAGCGCGGCACCATCCGCTTCCTGCCGCTGGAGGAGCTGCTGCTCCTGAACGTGCCGAAGCTGTTCCCGGGCTACGAGATGACCGGCCACTGCAGCTTCCGCATCCTGCGCGACAGCGATCTCGAGGTCGAGGACGAAGCCGAGGACCTCGTGCGCGAGTTCGAGGTCGCGCTGAAGCGGCGGCGGCGCGGCGAGGTGGTGCGCCTGCAGTTCTCGGCCGGGGCCCCGGATGGCCTGCGCGCGCTGGTGACCGAGGAACTGGGGGTGAACCCCGACGAGGTGATCGAGGTGCGCGGCCTGATCGGTGTCGCGGCACTCAAGGAACTGGTGCTCGACGAACGGACCGACCTGCTCTGGCCCTCGTTCACGCCGCGCGTGCCCGAGCGGGTGCAGGACCACGAGGGCGACATGTTCGCGGCGATCCGGCAGAAGGACATGCTGCTGCACCACCCCTACGAGACCTTCGACATGGTGGTGCGCTTCCTGCAGCAGGCCGCGCGCGACCCGAACGTGGTGGCGATCAAGCAGACGCTCTACCGCACCTCGCGCGACAGCCCGATCGTCGCCGCCCTCTGCGAGGCCGCCGAGGACGGCAAGTCGGTGACCGCGCTCGTGGAACTGAAGGCGCGCTTCGACGAGGCCGCCAACATCCGCCAGTCGCGCCGGCTGGAGCGCGCGGGCGCGCATGTCGTCTACGGCTTCATCAACTACAAGACCCACGCCAAGATCAGCGTCGTCGTGCGCCGCGAGGGCGGCCAACTGGTGACCTATACCCACTACGGCACCGGCAACTACCACCCGATCACCGCGCGCATCTACACCGACCTCAGCCTGTTCAGCTGCGATGCCAAGCTGGGCCGCGATGCCACGCGGGTGTTCAACTACGTCGGCGGCTACGCGCAGCCGGCCCAGCTGGAAAACCTCGCCATCTCGCCGCTGACCCTGAAGGCGACGCTGCTCGACCTGATCGCGCGCGAGGCCGAGTTCGCCCGCCGCGGCCGCCCCGCCGAGATCTGGGCCAAGATGAACTCGATCATCGAGCCGGACGTGATCGACGCGCTCTACGCCGCCAGCCGGGCCGGGGTGAAGATCAGCCTCGTGATCCGGGGCATCTGCGGCATCCGCCCCGGCATCAAGGGCCTGTCCGAGAACATCCGGGTCAAGTCGATCGTCGGGCGCTACCTCGAACACTCGCGGATCGTGTGCTTCGGCAACGGGCACGGCCTGCCCTCGAAGAAGGCGCGGGTCTTCATCAGTTCGGCCGACTGGATGGGCCGCAACCTGAACCGGCGGGTCGAAACGCTGGTCGAGATCGAGAACGCCACGGTCAAGGCCCAGATCGTCAGCCAGATCATGGCCGCCAACCTCGCGGACGTGGCGCAGAGCTGGGTGCTGGGCCCCGACGGCAGCTTCTCGCGCCCGCCGGTGCCGCCGGGCGACACGCCCTTCTCCTGCCACCGGTTCTTCATGGAGAACCCGTCGCTCTCGGGGCGCGGCTCGGCCGGGGCGGCGGACGTGCCGCAGCTGACCCATTCGAAGGACGAATGACGGGCCGACTTGTGGCTGGCAAGCGGGGCCTCGCCGGAGTAGTCAAGGCCACGACGAGCAGTCACCAAGAGCGCTGAGACCATGCCATCAAACAGTGAACGGGCCTTCTGGGTCTACTTGTGCTGCGTCCTTTTTCTCGCCGCGTGCCTGCAATGGGCAGGTCAGGTCAATATCGATATTGACGAGCAGCATGCGGCCATGTCCGGCAGCATGGGCAGCTGGGTTGTCGACCGGCACCCACCTTTGACCGGTTTCATCGGGTTTGCGTGGGCATGGCTCACGGGGTTCTCAACTCCATTGTTTTTCCTGTTGCCAAAGGCATACGCCCTCCTCGCGGTCGTCGTCATTTACAGACTCAACCGCGAATTTCTCCAGCCCAGACTCGCCCTCTTGGCAACCGGCGCGTACACGGCAAGCTGGCCATTTGTGTCCATGTCGCTCACCTTCGACAACAATACCGTTCTGCATGTACTCTGGCCCGCAGCCGTCTTGTTTCTTTGGCGAGCGCAGAAAACCGGGACGCTCTACAACTGGCTTCTTGGCGGGCTCTTTGTAGGCCTCAGCCTTTTGGGAAAATATCATTCATTCCTGCTTGGATTGAGCCTTCTCCTGGCTCTTCCCGCGATTCAATATCGAACGGGCAGGAAGCACATATTGCAGCTCCTCGCTGCGATATTGGTTGCGGTTGCAGTCTTCCTTCCCCATGGTCTTGCCGAGATCCGGGCCGACCTGCCAACCCTGACCTGGGCTACAGCTTCCGCCGAGGGTCAGACCAACGCTGACCTCAGCGGTCAGGGACGCGCAAGCATCCCCTCCTTCCTTCTTGGCAACCTTGCCTACAACATGCTTGGCGCGGGCCTTCTTCTCTTTCTGACCGGGAGAGAGAAATCACTCGCGCGCCCCGTTCCGGAAACCCCGGACGAGAAAGGCGAACTGACCTATCTTGTCTCCATGGGGACGCTTTTCCCTCTCCTGCCGGTCATCCTGTCCCTGATCTTTGACCTCAGCCTGAAGACCACTTGGGGTTTCAACGCCTTCTTCCTGCTTCCGACACTGATCCTGTGGATCGCGAGCAAGGCTGATACGGATACACTGAAGACAGTTTCGTGGAAAATGTTTGCCACCTTGTTTCCACTCTATTTGATCCTTGGATCAGCGCTCATAGTGGCAAATGGCTTTCGCGACGTGGCCCGCCCGTTTGCCCTGCAAGATGCGCTTCATGGCGCAGACGAACTTTGGTCAGAGAACAGCAACAAGCCAATTGAACTCGTGATCGTCGGCTCGGAACAAGCCGTGGGCGCGACCTTCTACAGCCGCTTTCATCCGCCGATAAAGCTGACGGGGGTCGACCCCCGGCAAGGAACCTGGCTTCTGGATGAAAACGGGTGCTTCACTGGCGCTGCGGCCATCTACTGGGGCGGACCGACGGACTGGAAAGATGCGCTCGGACGATCGCCAGCCTTCGAAGGTCTTGTGGTCGCCGAAGGGCGATGGACAAACCTGACGTACACCAAGGGAACCCAGATCTACGTGCAGGGCTTCCCGGAGGGCTTGTGCCTCTGACCGCGGTGCTGACACCACACCCCCGGTTGACCATGACCGCCCCCCCTCCCTAAGGTCGGTCGGGGACGCAACGAGGAACGACGGCTCGTGGACGGAGATATCGCGTCGGACGGCAACTGGGGGATCTGG
>JAUHZL010000303.1 GCA_030425945.1 Alphaproteobacteria bacterium
CTGCCGCCGTTCTCATATCTCACGCGTCACCGATTGGCGCGCGGGCGTAGCTCAGGGGTAGAGCACAACCTTGCCAAGGTTGGGGTCGTGAGTTCGAATCTCATCGCCCGCTCCAATTGGACCAGCTGCACGGGCGGGCGTAGCTCAGGGGTAGAGCACAACCTTGCCAAGGTTGGGGTCGTGAGTTCGAATCTCATCGCCCGCTCCATGCATCCGACAGGCCGCCCGACCGGGCGGCCTTCGTCGTTTCAGGGGATCACGAGGCGACCGGGACGAAGGGCCGGGTGCCGGTCAGGACGGCGTTCGTCGCCACCGCACCGACCCACATCGAGAAGAGCGCCAGCCACGCCGTCAGCGAGAAGACCGCGCCGCCCGACATGCCCGCGCCCACCGCGCAGCCGCCCGCCAGCATCGAGCCGAAGCCCATCAGGATCGCGCCCGCCAGATACCGCTCCATCGGAGTGTCGGGGCCGAAGCGCTGGATCTTCACCTCGCGCCGCGCCAAGGCCATCAGGCCCGCGCCAAGGAACACGCCCGGGATCAGGCCGACGTTGAAGTCGAGCGGCAGCGCGCGTTCGTTCACCAGCCCCATCAGCGTGTCGGTGGACGGCCCGGAGAAGGTGACCGACGAGACCGCGACCACCTCGAAGCTGGACTGCGCCACGGCATAGGTCAGCGCCCAGCCGAGCGCGACCGCCAGCCCGACGCCGAAGGCCGCGACAGCCTCGGTCAGCGGCAGCGCCGTCTTACGGGTGAGGACCACGGCATAGGCCAGGATCGCGAGGCCCAGCACGAAGCCGCCCCAGTGCCCGATCCCGGTCAGCGCCAGCAAGTCGCGGGCATAGCCGCCGGGAATGGTCCAGAGACCGAAGAGCCACTCGCGCAGGGGCGACAGGCCGCCCCGCAGGCTGGCCTGGGCCGCCAGCGTCAGCACCAGCCCCGCCACCAGCGCCCGCAGGTTCCCGGTGGCCGACAGCACCAGCAGGCGCGACGCGCAGCCCCGGGCGAGGATCATGCCGACGCCGAAGAGGCCGCCGCCGATGATCGCCCCCGACAGCGAGCCGACCCCGGCGATCTGCCGGGCGCCGGAGGCGTCGAGCAGGCCCGCGAGAACCGCGCCCTGCGTGCCGATCACCGCGGCCGAGAAAGCCAGCAGCCAGATCGCCATGCGGGAGCCCATCACGCCGCCGCCCAGCTCGACGGTCGCCGCGCGCAGGCAGAACCGCGAATGCTGGGCCAGCGCCCCGAAGAGCAGGCCGACAAGCCCGCCGGCGAGGAACAGCACCAGCGGATCACCATAGGTGTCGAGCAGATCGGTCAGCACGCAACCTCCCTCCTTCAGGCAGGGTCACTACGAACTGGCCAGCACGCTAGCCGGACCGGCGGGGCCGCACCTTGACCCCGGTCAAGTCCGGGCGGCGCTCAGCCGTCCAGCGCCTCGGTCACGAGGCTTTCCAGCAGCGTCTCGACCTCCTGCATCGGGCCCTCGGGATAGGTCCGGTGGCCGATCGCCACCTGCCCGTCGCGCTGGAACACGAAGATCGAGTAGGGACAATGCGCGATGTTGAGGGGATCGGCCTCCATCACCTTGCGGCTCAGGCTGGCCGAGCAGAACAGGAAGATGTCGGCGGCCTCGAAGATCTCGACATCGCTGCCGACGTCGCCAGCAGTGCGGGCCAGCATCTCGCCGGTGTGGGACACGTAATCGATGACGAGGCCGCGTCCGACGATCGCGGTCTCGACCGCGAAGGTGGCGTCGTCGAAGCTGCCGTCGAAGGCGTGGGTGACGGCCTCCTGCGCCTGTGCGGCAGGGGTCATCAGCAGCGCCGCCCCAAGGGCAGCGGCGAAGCGGGTCCGGGTCATTGGGGGTCTCCTTCTCTCCCTTGTGCCAGCTTCGCCGGATGTCCGGGCGGGGCCATGACCGAGATCAAGCCCCGCCCGGGTCAGCTCCGGGTCAGCCGAACATGTCGGCGGTGATGCCGGCGTACCAGCCGAGGCTCTCCTCGTAGGTCGTCTTGCGCAGCGCGGCGTCCTCGCCGGTCTGGCTGATGAAGCTCGACACGCTGGCGATCTTCTCGGGCGTCGGCTCGTAGGACGCGCCGACCTTCACCCCGTCCTCAGGCGCGATCAGCGACCAGCAGGTGTTGGAGTAACGCGCCGGGAACACCCGGCTGCCGGTCAGGGCGCCGCGGATGGCGTTCGCCGCGACCTTGGCCTGGCTGTTGGCCGAAAAGCCCGATTTCGGCATGTCGCCCTGCGCGCTCGCATCGCCGAGGATGTAGACGTTCTCGTCCATCCGGCTCTGCATGGTGTCCGGCGCGACCGGGGCCCAGTTGCCGTCGGTCAGACCGGCGGCGGCGCAGATCAGGCCGGCCTTCTGGGCCGGGATGACGTTGCAGACATCGACCTTGTTCACCTCGCCGTCGATCACGACTTCCATCGCGTCGGGCCGCACCTCGACGTTCTCGCCGCCGAAGTCGGGCCCGATCCGGGTGACCATGCCGGCATAGTGCGCCTGCCAGCCTTCCTCGAAGAGACCCTGTTTCGAGAACTTCTCCTTCGGGTCGACCACCAGGATCTTCGCCGTCGGATTGTTGGTCTTGAGGTGATGCGCCACCATCGAGATCCGCTCGTAGGGTCCGGGCGGGCAGCGGTAGGGGTTCGGCGGCGCGACCATCGCGAAGACGCCGCCCTCCGGCATCGCCTCGATCTGGGCCTTCAGAAGCTGGGTCTGGCTGCCGCCCTTGTAGGCGTGCGGCATCGCGTTCTGGGCGGTGATGTCCCAGCCGGGCACCGAGCCCTCGACGAAGTCGATCCCGGGCGAGAGCACCAGCACGTCATAGGAGAGCGTGCTGCCCCCGGCCAGCGTCACGGTCTTCGCGTCGCGGTCCACCCCGGTCGCCCAGTCGTGGATCACGTTGATGCCGTACTCCGACGCCAGCTTGCCGTAGCTGTGGCCGAGGCTCTCGTACTCGCGGAACCCGCCGAGATAGAGGTTCGAGAAGAAGCAGGTGTAGTAGGTGCGCGTAGGTTCCACGAGGGTCACGTCGAGCGCGCCGTCGCTGTCCTTGGCGAGATACCGGGCGCAGGTCGCGCCCCCGGCCCCGCCGCCGATCACCAGAACCTTCGGCTTGCCGTGGCCCGCCGCCCGCAGCATGGGCGCGGCCAGCATGGCTGCCCCGGCGGTGCCCATGAAGACACGTCTGTTCAGAGCCATCAGATTTCCTCCCTTTGATGGTCTTCGGGTCGTTCGGGGCCTGTCACATCTTGCGCGCGCTTGGCCCCCTCAGTCGAGGGTCTTGAAGTAGGCGGCGAGCGCCGCGATCTCTTCGTCCGACAGGCGCGCGGCAACCATCTGCATCACGGGATGCGGGCGCAGCTGCTGGCGGTAGGCATGCATGGCCACGACGAAGTTGCGCTCGGGCCACTTGGTGATCGAGGGAATCCCCTGCGCCGAGCCGTCCTTCTGGTGGCAGGTCAGGCACTCGCTGGCGAGGTATTCGCCGTACTCGGGGTCGCCGACGAGCGCGAGCACCTCCTCCGGCAGGGCCACCTCGACATGCAGGGCGGTCGGCGGCGCCTCGGGGATGTTGGCCGGGCTGTCGGAGTAGCGGCGGAGGAAGGCGAGCAGGTCGTTGCGTTCCTGCTGGTCCTCGATGCCGGGGAAGCTCATCCGCGTGCCGGAGACCAGCGACTGCGGCACCTCGATATAGGCGTCGAGCGTCTCGAGGTCCCAGACCAGCCCGTCCGCGCCCATCCGGGCCAGGCTCTCGGAGTAATCGTAGCCCTCGTGCGCGCCGGCCCGGCGGCCGAAGAGCCCGTTGAGGTGCGGCCCGACGCTGTCCTGCGCGTCGGGACCGATTTCGTGACAACCGGAGCACCAGAGGAAGACCTCGGCCCCGGCCTCGGCGTCGCCGAAGGCGACCGCCTCGGCTGCCGCCCGCCCCGGCCCAATCAGGCCGAGCGAGACGGCGAGCACGGGAGCGAGCAGGACAGCCGGGCGCATCACGGGCTCTGCGCCGTGATGTAGGCCAGCACCTGCAGCGCTTCCTCGTCGCTGCGGAAGCCCGCGAAGGACAT
>JAUHZL010000304.1 GCA_030425945.1 Alphaproteobacteria bacterium
GAGGCATTGACCAGCGCCGAGGGCGAGCGGCCCCGGTGCAGCTTCCAGTCCTGCGGGGCGATCTTGTCCTCGATCAGTTCGTCCATCGTGGCGGCGTCGGGCACCCGCAGCAGCGCTTCGGCCAGCGTCATCAGCGCCAGCCCCTCGCGGGTCGACAGGCCGTATTCGCTGAGGAACACCTCCATCAGGCCGGGGCGGCGGTCGGCGCGGATCTCGCGCACCAGCCCGACCGCGCGGGCGGTGGCGGCGGCGCGCACCGCCTCGGAGGGCGCGAAGCGCGCGACGAGATCGGCAAGAACGGCCTGTTCGTCGGCATGGGCGGAGAGCGGAAGGCGCGGGGCAGGGATCATGGCACACCTCGGACGGGAAGACTGCCGCGCAGCATACAGGGGCGCCCACGGGACAGGCGCCCGTTGATGCTGGCCGGGCGCGGCGATTGCCGGTATATTGGGCTCATTCTCGGGACGAATGGACTGTGAAATGGCAAGACACGGGACGACAGATGCAATCGACCGGCGGATTCTCGCGGCGGTTCAGGCGGATGGACGGATTTCGCTCGCCGACCTCGCGAAGAAGGTCGGCCTGTCCAAGAGTCCCTGCCAGGTGCGGCTCCGGCGACTGGAGGCGGAGGGCTACATCCAGGGCTACCGCGCCGTCCTCGACCCGGAGCGGCTGGGCCTCGCGCATGTCGCCTTCGTCGAGGTGAAGCTGAGCGACACGACCGAGAAGGCGCTGAGCGCCTTCAACGCCGCCGTGCGCAAGATCGAGGCGGTCGAGCAGTGCCACATGATCGCGGGCAGCTTCGACTACCTGCTGAAGGTCCGCACCCGCGACATCCAGAGCTACCGGGCCGTGCTGGGCGCGGCGATCTCGTCGCTGCCGCATGTCGCCAGCACCTCGACCCATGTGGCGATGCAGGCGGTGGTTGATCCGGCCACCTGAGCGGGTCTTGACCCCTGCCGCGTTCCGGGGGACGACACGGCATCACCCTGCGGAAAGGATCCCCGGCCGGTGCTGTCCCAGACCCTTCTCGTTTCGCTGCGCACGCTTGTCGTCACGCTGGCCCTCGGCGCGCTGGGCGCGTGGCTCGGCTGGGCGCTGGGGCTGCCCGCACCCTTTCTCACCGGGCCCGCGGCGCTGGTGTCGGCGGCCAGCCTGAGCGGGCTGAAACTGGCGGTTCCGGTCCGCCTGCGCGACGCGGCCTTCATCCTGATCGGCATCGGTCTGGGCACCGGGATCACGCCCGAGGTGCTGGAGCGCGCCGCCGCCTGGCCGGTCAGCCTGATCTGTCTCGCGGTGGCGATCGTCGTGCTGTTCCGCGGCACCGCCGAGGTGCTGCACCGGCTGTTCGGGATGGAGCGCCAGACGGCGCTGCTGTCCTCGGCCCCCGGGCACCTGAGCTTCGTTCTCAGCCTGTCGGTGGACACCGGCGGCGACACCGCGCGGGTGGCGCTGATCCAGTCGCTGCGGGTGCTGGCGCTGACCCTGCTGGTGCCGCTGATCGTCTCGCTCGGCTCGGATGCCGACATGAGCCTGACCGCGCCCCCCGCCGCCACGCTCTGGCTGCCGCATATCGCCGGGCTGATGGCGCTGGCCGTGGGCGTCGGGGTGGTCTTCAAGCGCTGGGCGGTGCCGGCGGCCTACCTGATGGGGGGCATGGCGGTCTCGCTCGCCGGGCACGTGCTGGCGCTGACGCCGGGCCAGTTGCCGCTGTGGCTGACGATCCCGGCCTACGCGCTGATGGGCACGCTGATCGGCACGCGGTTCTCCGGCGTGACCTGGCGCATGGTGGTCGAGGCGCTGGGCGCCGCGGGCGTGGTGATCGGCATGGCCACGGTGATCTCGCTGGTCGCGGCCGAGATCGTCGCCCCGGTCATCGGCCTGCCGGTGCTGCACGTGCTGGTGGCCTTCGCGCCCGGCGGGCTCGAGACGATGGCGGCGCTGGCGATCATCCTCGGGGTCGATCCGGCCTATGTCGCGCTGCACCACGTCGCGCGGCTCTTGTTCCTGTCCGTGCTGGTGCCGGTCCTGCTGAAACGCGCGATGCGCTAGGGTTTCGGCCCGGGGTCGGGGGTGTCCGGGGCCTCGGGCTCCGCGGGGGCCTCGGGGGCGGTGTCGGCGGTCTCCGGCATCCGGGCCGCGAGGTCCTCGGCGTCGTCCTCGACCCCGTCCCGGACGGCGAGGGCGACGGTCTCGGGCGTGCTGGCCTTGGCGGGCGGGACGAAGACGAAGTCCGACTTCTCGGCCTCGGGCACGGCCTGCCGGATTCGCATCCGCAGCAGCGCGAAGAGGATCAGCAGCACATGTGCCGCGACCGAGGTCAGGAACAGGCCCCGGTCGCCGACGGTCGCCATGCTGAGACCGGCGAGCAGCGGCCCGAGGATCGCGCCGAAGCCGAAGATCATCAGCAACCCGCCCGAGGTCTGGATGAAGGTGCCCTCGGCGGCGTGGTCGTTGGCATGCGCGATGATGACGGGATACATCGCGTAGATCATCGCGCCGAAGAGGCTGGCCAGCACGAGGTTGACCATCGGGTCGGTCGAGGCCAGCAGCACGAAGGCGAGGTCGGTCAGCGCTGCGACGCCCGCGATCCCGACCAGCACCTTGCGGCGGTCCATCCGGTCCGACAGGATCCCGATCGGGATCTGCGAGGCGGCCCCGGCGAGGATCGGCAGGCTGGTGAAGAGCGCGATGGTCGTCAGCACGAGGCCGACGTTCGTCGCGTAGACCGCCGCCAGCGTTCCGAAGGCGCTGTTCGAGATCCCGACCATGAAGACGCCGAACACCGCGACCGGGGAATTGCGCCAGAGCGCGCGCAGGTCGAGGCTGACGGTGACCAGCGGTTTGGGGCTGGTTGTGCTTGAAATCGCTGTCGGAATCAGCGCGAGGCAGTAGAAGATCGCGCCGAGGGCGAAGAAGGCGAAGCCGGTGGTGTCGCCCAGCGTCAGGGCCATCTGCCCGGCGGTCGAGGCGGCGAGGTTGACCATCGTGTAGACGCCGAAGATCTTGCCGCGCGAGCGGGCGTCGGCGCGCTCGGAGAGCCAGCTTTCGACGATCATCGCGGCCCCGGCGAAGCAGAAGCCCGACACCCCCCGCAGCGGGATCCACGCGCTCGGCGAGACCAGCAGGGCCGAGGCCAGGATCGCCACCGCCGCCAGCGCCGCCATCGCGCCGAAGCTCCTGATATGGCCCACTTTTGCAACGAGGCGCGGGGTGTACCAGCAGCCCAGCACGTATCCCAGCGCCCAGCCGGTGCCGAGCAGGCCGAGCGAGAGGGCGGAGAAGCCTTCCGCCGCGCCGCGCACGGGCAGGATCAGGCCGTTCATGCCGCCTGCGAAAAGCAGAAGCGCCGAGCCGAGCAGCAGGGCGCTGATGGGGAGGATCTGTCGCACCATGGCTTCAGCCTAGCGGTGTCGGGCCGGGGTGGGAACCGGGGTAAACAAATCCTGAAGCCGCCGTCCGCCACGTCGGTATCGTGTCGGTATCACGTCGGCAGGGCGTCGGTGCGGCATCGGTGCCCCGGTCCGGCAGGCGGACGGGGCACCGGGGGCCGCGGCGCGGCGCGGGCGGGTCAGTCGCGGGCGAGGTAGCGGGCATTGACCCAGCCGAGCATCCGGCCGCGCTCCTCGATCAGGCACCAGGTCGGCAGGCCGGAGAGCTGGCGCATCTGGTGCGGGGTCAGGTGGGCCCAGCGGACCAGCCGCCAGGTCGGCGTGCAGACCTGCAGCGACAGGCCCCCCGTGCGCGGGCCGAGCGTCTCGACCACCGGGTACTCGGTGCCCGGGCCGAGACGGACGTTCAGCCCGTCATGCCGCCCGACGCCGCTGACCTGCCAGCGCCCGCCGATGCCGTTGCGGCCGAAGAAGGCGGTTTGTTCCGGCTCGGGCTCGGGGCGGATCACCGGGGCATTGCCGAAACCGGGGCCGAACCCCGGTCCGGTGCCGGGTCCGTTCCCGAAGCGGTGCTGGGCGGCGGCGGCGCTGATCGTCAGCGAGAGGGCGAGCGCGGCGAGGGCGAGGGTCTGGAGCGGGTGGGTCATGGAGGCCTCCTTCGGGCGTTTGCGTACAGGA
>JAUHZL010000305.1 GCA_030425945.1 Alphaproteobacteria bacterium
GTCGATCCGGTGCCGAGGCCGACCCGCATCCCGTCCTCGATGAAATCGACCGCCCGCTTGGCGGCGATGAACTTCGCGCGGTCGATGGGGGACATTTCGCCCGACATGCGTGATCCTCCGGCTCTCTTAATGGGGAACCTAAGCCCTTTGCAGGCGCTCCGCGACCCCTAATCGGGTCGCCCGACGCCTCGGCCCCCGCCGGTTGCGCCCGGCCCCGGCCAGGCCGTCGCGGGGCCGGTCAGCGCGGCGATCAGCGCGTCGATCTGGCCCAGCGGCAGGATCAGCAGCATCGCGGGCGCGGTCATCGTCAGGCGCACCGTCTCGCCGTTGGCCATGTTCGAGGTCCCGATCCGGTGCCCCGGCGCGAAGGCCAGCCCGTCGATCGGCCAGCGCAGCCCGGACGAGGTGCCCGCGACCGGCGCCAGCGGGAACAGCGAGACCCGGCAGGCGCGCGGCAGGTCGATGGCGACCGACGGCGGGCAGAGGCAGATCGCGTCCGCCTCGGTGATCAGGATGACCCGTTTCTGCGGGAAGCGCATCAGCCCGTGCAGCGCCGCCAGTTCGTGGTCCCGCCGCCGCCCGGTGAACCCCGCCGCCAGCATCAGCGGGGCCGACACGCGGGCGAGCGTCTTCTCGAAATCGGTGCTGTCCTGCTCGGCGACGTGGTGCACCCGCGCCGGATCGAGCGCCTCCAGCACCTCGGGCGAGATCGAATCGAAGTCGCCGATCACCGCTTCCGGAAGGATGCCCTCGGCCAGCGCCGCCTCGGCCCCGCCGTCCGCGGCCACCAGAATCGGCGCGCGCGCCACCGCCAGCGCGATCTCGGCGGATGTGACCGATCCGCCGCCCAAAAGTGTCAGGAAAGTGGTCGTCTCAACAATCACTTCCGGGCCTCAGGATTGTCCACGCAACCCATGGCAAACACTTCAAGTTCCGGCCTCAAATCTGCCCCGTTGGGGTGTTTTTTTTTGGGGAAAGGAAATCGCACTTGATATCTTTCGGATGTTGAGGCGCGGAACAGGAAAGAAGGCAGAAGTTTATGGTCGGTGCGAGTAAGATCCTGACGGTGTCCTACGGCACGTTCTCCTGCACGCTGGAAGGGTTCGACGACCCGTTTACGACAATGAAGGCGATCGCGGAATACTTCCGCGACCTCGCGGCCGACGACCGCTATTTCGGCGCCGAGCCGCCACAGCCCGACGTCACCCAGCTGCACGCCATCGCGCAACGTGCCGCCGCGCGGCCCGTCGCCGCCGCGCTCGAGGAAAACGGCCTGCGCCTGCGCCAGGGGGCCGGGGGCGCGCCGCTCGACCTCGCCACCGCCGCCGCCGCGCCCGCCGCCGCGACCGCCGAGGCGGATGTCTTCGAACAGCTCGACGGCCCGGCCGCACCTGCACCCGCCCCGACCGTGGCGGAGGCCGAGGACGACACCGCCGACCTGCTCGCCGAGGACCCGGAGGCCGACGAGGCCGAGGACGAGAACGTGTTCGAACTGCCCGAGGACGATGACGCGGAGATCGGCGACAAGCTCGCCGCCGCCCGCGCCGACCTCGCGGCGACGCCGGAGCCGCCCGCTGCCACTGCCGCGCCCGTCGCGGCGGGGGCGGACTCCGGCCCGAAACGCCTGCGCACGCCGAACGTGTCGCCGCAGGACATCGTCGAGGCGGCGCGCCGCGGGATCACCCGCGCCAGCGCCCGCCCCGATGCCTTCCGCCCCAGCCTCGATCCGGAGGACGACGGCCTGTCGCCCGAGGACGAGCAGGCGCTCGCCGCCGAACTGGCCGCGCTGGAGGACGATCCGACCCCCGCCGCCGCCGAGGACGACAAGCCGAAGGACGGCCGCGCCATCCTGCAAAGCACCATCGAACGCGAGGACGCCGCGCTCGACCGGCTGCTGGCCAAGACCAACCGGCAGCTCAGCGATCCGGGCGCCGAGCAGAAGCGCGCCTCCTTCGCCCACATGAAGGCCGCCGTCGCCGCCACCCAGGCCGAGCGCGCCGATCCGGCCGCCGGGGACAACGACAGCGACGCGCCCGACACCGCCTACCGCGCCGATCTGGCCCGCGCCGTGCAGAAACCGGCCGAGGCGAAGCCCGCGACGCTCGTGCTGGTCGCCGACCGCGACGCCGCCGCCAAGGCCGCCCCTGCCCGCCCCGTGCGTCCGCGCCGGGTCGAGGCGCTGGCCGGCACCGACCGCGCCGGAACCGACGAAGGCTTCGCGAAATACGTGGAGAAGGTCGGGGCGCATGGCCTCAGCGACATGATGGAGGCGGCCGCGGCCTACCTGAACCTCGTCGAGGGGCACGAGGCCTTCACCCGCCCGCAGGTCATGCACATGGTCCTGCGGCAGGACAAGGACAAGAAATTCACCCGCGAGGACAGCCTGCGCAGCTTCGACGCGCTGGTCCGCAAGGGGGTGATGACCCGCCTCGACCGCGGCCAGTTCGCCCTGACCGAGGAAAGCCGCTACGTCTCCTGACGCGGCGCTCCTGACTTGGCGGCCCGCCTGCCCGATCTTCCGCTTTTCCTTGCCCGCTGCCTCGGGTCAGCGCCTCGCCCGCGACGTCAGCCGTCGCGCGGCGGGGCGTCCGGGTCGGCCTGGCCGACCCCGCGGAACACGAACTTGAACGGCAGCGCCCAGAGCAGGCCCAACCCGACATAGACCAGAAGCTCGACCCAGAAGGGCGGGCGGTCCAGCGCGTTCAGCACCGTGACCACCGCCACCACGTAGAGCGGCATTCCGAGCAGCAGAATCACCAGCGACCAGCGTCTGCGGGCCTTGTAGCTCAGCGCCATGTGCGTCCTTCCCCGGTTGCGGTCAGTCCGCGAACGGATCGGTCACGAGGATCGTGTCGTCCCGCTCGGGCGAGGTGGACAGTAGGGCCACCGGGCACTGGATCAACTCCTCGACCCGGCGGACGTACTTGATCGCCGCCGCCGGCAGGTCGGCCCAGGACCGGGCGCCCTCGGTGCTCTCGCTCCAGCCTTCCATCTCTTCGTAGATCGGGGTGACGCGGGCCTGCGCCTCGGCGGCGATCGGCAGGTAGTCGAGGCGCTCGCCGTCCAGCTCGTAGCCGGTGCAGATCCGCAGCGTCTCGAACCCGTCGAGCACGTCGAGCTTGGTCAGCGCGATGCCGTTGACGCCCGAGGTGGCGCAGGTCTGGCGCACCAGCACCGCGTCGAACCAGCCGCAGCGGCGCTTGCGCCCGGTGACGGTGCCGAACTCGTGGCCCCGCTCGCCCAGCCGCTGGCCGTCGGCGTCGTGCAGCTCGGTCGGGAACGGCCCCTCGCCGACCCGGGTGGTATAGGCCTTGACGATGCCCAGCACGAAATCGATGGCGCCCGGCCCGATGCCGACGCCGGTGGCGGCCTGCCCGGCGATCACGTTCGACGAGGTCACGAAGGGATAGGTGCCGAAGTCGATGTCCAGGAGCGCGCCCTGCGCCCCTTCGAAGAGGATGCGCTTGCCCGCCCGGCGCTGCTCGCTCAGCACCTTCCAGACGGGGCCCGCATAGGGCAGGATCTGCGGCGCGATCTCCTTCAGCGCCGCGATCAGCCCGTCGCGGTCCACCGGGTCGATCCCGAGCCCCTTGCGCAGCGGGTCGTGGTGCTGCAGCGCCCGGTCGACGCGGGCGACCAGGGTCGCCTCGTCCGCCAGGTCCGCGACCCGCACAGAACGGCGGCCGACCTTGTCCTCGTAGGCCGGACCGATGCCGCGCCCGGTGGTGCCGATCTTGGTGCCCGCGCTCGCGGCTTCTTCGCGCGCGCGGTCCAGTTCGCCGTGGATCGGCAGGATCAGCGGGGTGTTCTCGGCGATTATCAGCGTCTCGGGGTTGATCTGGACGCCTTGGTTGCGGATCGCGGCGATCTCGCGCACCAGGTGCCAGGGGTCGAGTACCACGCCGTTGCCGATCACAGACAGCTTGCCGCCGCGCACCACGCCCGACGGCAGCGCGTTCAGCTTGAACACCTGGTTGCCGATCACCAGCGTGTGGCCCGCGTTGTGACCGCCCTGGAAGCGCGCGATCACGTCGGCGCGCTCGCTCA
>JAUHZL010000306.1 GCA_030425945.1 Alphaproteobacteria bacterium
CGGAGGTCCCGACCAGTACCAAGGGAGACGTTACCGTCGCTACGTAAACACGGGTGGATGTCCCACCGGCCAGAGGCGCGTGCGTTGGCGTCTATGGGCGCGCACATGGGACTTTTCACTGAATCGCGCAAGAATTTTTTTGGGGTAGCGCCAAAAAAATGTATCCGCGGCATCTGCCCGGCTTCCGCCGAACTTCCGCCCGGTTCATTGCGTTCAAGTCGTGACAAATGTCACAGACTTTCCGCCCCCAGCCGACCACCGGCCACCTGCCCCATCTCGACGCCCTGCGGACGGCCTGCATGGCGCTGGTAGTGCCGCTGCACGCCTATTACCTGGGCTTTCCCGACTATGCCTGGGTGGCGGTCCTGTCGGACAGCTTCCACATGGCGGCCTTCTTCCTGATCTCGGGCTACCTCGCGGGCGGCAGCCTTGCGCGGCGCGGCGCGTCAGAGTTCCGCGCCGAACGCCTGCGCAGCCTCGGTCTGCCGCTCCTGACCATCGTGCTGCTGCTGAACCCGCCCACGCTGGCGCTGCACGATTTGCTGCATCGCGGATCGCTGGACGGGTTCGTGGCGCAGGCGACCGCGCAGATCGCCAGCGGCAAGATCGTGCTGCATGGCTGGTTCCTGATCGCCCTCCTGATTTACGTCGCGCTGACCCCGCAGCTGTCCCGGCTCCTGTCGCGCCTGCCGTGGCCGACGCTGCCGCCCGCGCGCCGGGGCCTCGGGCTGCTCGCCCTCGTCGCCCTGCTGGCGCTGCCCGCCGAACTGCTCTGGCGGGGCGAGGAGGGACCGTTCGGACTGCCGCTCTTCCTCTACGAGACGCTGCGCTATCTCTGGGCCTACGCGCTGGGGCTGGCGGCGTGGCATCACCGCGCCCTCTTTGCCGCGCTGCACCGTCCCGACCCGGCGGTGATCCTCGTGGCGCTGGTCGTCTGGCTGGTCTGCCTCACCCAGCCGCCGCGCGACCCGCTGGCATGGGACCTGCTCTATACCCTGCGGCGGACATCTTCGGCCCTTGTCCTGATCCCGGCGCTCCTGTGGCTGTCGCGGCGCTTCGCCTCTCGGGAAACGCCCCTGTTCCGCGCGCTGTCGCAGGCCAGCACGACGACCTACGTCGTGCAGTGGATCACGCTCTACCTTCTCGCGCTCTGCCTGCCCGTGCAGAACCTTTCGCCCCATGTCGCGTTCTGGAGCCTGACGGCCCTTGCCCTGATCGCCGGGTTCGTCCTGCATCACGGCCTCGTCACGCGCAGCCGCTGGGCGGCGTGGCTCCTGACCGGCAAGCGGCCCTCCCGGGCTCAGGCGGTGTCGAGCGCCGCGATGCCCAGCACGGTCGGCAGATGCTCGACCAGTTCGGTCCAGCTCTCGCCGCCGTCGAAACTGCCGAACACCGATCCCGTGTTGGTCCCGAAATAGACCCCGGCCTGCGGCTGACGGTCGGTCGCCATCGCCTGCCGAAGCACGGTGAAATAGCAGTTCTGCTGCGGCAGGCCGGTGCGCTGCGCCTCCCAGGTCTCGCCCCCGTCGCCCGAGGTCCAGACGGCCGCCGCCGCGTCGGGCGGATAGCGGCCCTCGATGTCCCCGTTCAGCGGGATCACCCAGACGCGCTGCGGATCGTGCGGATCGACCTCGATCGGGAAGCCGAAGGTCGACGGCAGCCCCTCCGTCACGTCGTCCCAATGCCGTCCGCCGTCGCGGCTGCGGAACACCCCGTGGTGGTTCTGCTGGTAGATCAGGTCCGATCCCGGCGCGCGGACCATGTTGTGTACGCAGAAGCCGATCTTGCCGTCGCGCGGCGCGGCCGGGTGGTGGTGCATCACGCAGCCCTCGGCATTGGACAGGCGGTTGCGCCGCTCCCACGACGCGCCGCCGTCCTCGCTGGCGAACACCCCCGCCGACGAGATACCGGCCCACAGCTTCTCCGGGTCCTCCGGCGAGGTGACGATCGTGTGCAGCACAAGCCCCGCCGCCCCCGGCATCCACGACTCGCGCTCGGGAAACCCGGCGAGGCCCGCGTTCTGCTCCCAGGTCACCCCCTCGTCGCGGCTGACCAGCAACTGCGCCGGTTTCGTTCCGGCATAAAGCAGGCCGTTCGCGCGGTGCAGGGCCCAGACCGACTGCAACTCCTTGCCGAACGGAACCTCGGTGTCCGTCCAGCCGATCATCGCGGCGAAGTCCGGGTCGTTCCGCGCCCAGTCGTCCATCGTCCCGCCCGACAGTTTCGACAGCGTCCAGGTCGCCCCGCCATCGGTCGAGCGCCAGACGCCCGCGCCGAACCACTCGCCGCCGCCCCCGGCCCAGAGCGTGCCCGTTTCCGGATCGCCCGCCATGTGATTGATCGGCCAGCCACCACAATGGGGGCCGGTGACCTCCCATGTCCGGCGCTCGGCGTCGCCCGTCAGAACGAAGGCGCCCTTGGTGGTTCCCACCAGCAGATGTGTCGGCATGTCGATCTCTCCCGTTCCCGGGACCGATCTTGCCATGCCGCCGCCAACCCGCCTAGCGCGACGATCAGCCGGTCACGATCAGGTGCCCGGCGAGGCCCAGCATGAAGCCCGCCACCGCGCCCAGCGGCGGCGCGTGCCGGTTGGCCAGCACCGCCTGCGGGGCGATGTCCTCGAACACGAGGTAGAGAATGCCACCCGCCGCGAACAGCATGATGGCCCCGAGGAGGCCCTGCGCCTCGGCCAGCGCGAGGTGACCGACCCCGGCACCGAGCGGCCCCAGCAGGACCAGCAGGCAGAACATCCCGAGGATGCGGCGGGACGTCATCCGGCCCGCGCCGATCAGCTCGCGGTAGGCGTTGAAGCCTTCGGGCAGGTTCTGCAGGAAGATGATCCCGGCGAGCACCAGCGCGGTCTCGGACCCGGTGGCGAGCAGCGCGCCCAGCGCCAGCGACTCGGGCAGGAAATCCAGCAGCATCGCGACCAGCTGCGATCCGCCCCCGCCGCGCCGGTCCAGCTGGCTGTCCACCAGCGCGAAGACCACCCCGCCCGCGCCCAGCAGCGCCACGGCGGCCAGCGGCGACAGGTGCCTGGCGCCTTCGGGCACGAGCACCAGCGCCACGGCCGAGAATAGTGCCCCGCCGCCGAAAGCCACCACGGTATGCCGGAGTTCGTTCTCCAGCCATTACGGCCGGATGTGCTCGACGCGCGCGAGGAGCCCCCCGAGCGGGATCGCCAGCCCCGCGAGCGTCGAATAGACCAAGGCCAGTGTCAGGCTGTCGGTGATCTGAGGCATGTCAGCCCTCCCTTCCCCGACAGCCCGGGGCCGGTTCAGACGTGGCGTTCGACCATCATCTTCTTGATCTCCGCGATCGCCTTGGCCGGGTTCAGGCCCTTCGGACAGGTCTTCGCGCAGTTCATGATGGTGTGGCAGCGATACAGCTTGAACGGATCTTCCAGCTCGTCCAGCCGCTCGCCCGTCGCCTCGTCCCGGCTGTCGATGATCCAACGGTAGGCATGCAGCAGCGCGGCCGGGCCGAGGTAGCGATCCCCGTTCCACCAGTAGCTCGGGCAGGAGGTGGAGCAGGAGGCGCACATCACGCACTCGTAGAGACCGTCGAGCTTCTTGCGGTCCTCGATGGACTGCTTCCACTCCTTCTCGGGCGTGTTGGTCTTGGTCTCCAGCCACGGCATGATCGAGGCGTGCTGCGCATAGAAATGCGTCAGGTCCGGGATCAGGTCCTTCACCACCGGCATGTGCGGCAGCGGGTAGATCTTCACGTCGCCCTTGATCTCGTCCATGCCGTAGATGCAGGCGAGCGTGTTGATCCCGTCGATGTTCATCGCGCAGGAGCCGCAGATGCCCTCGCGGCACGAGCGGCGGAAGGTCAGGGTGGGATCGATCTCGTTCTTGATCTTGATCAGCGCGTCCAGAACCATCGGACCGCAGGTGTCCATGTCGACGAAATAGGTGTCGACGCGCGGGTTCTGTCCGTCCTCGGGGTTCCAGCGGTAGATCTGGAACTTGCGGACGTTCTTGGCGCCCTCCGGCTTGGGCCATGTCTTGCCCGTGCGGATGGTCGAGTTCTTCGGCAGGGTG
>JAUHZL010000307.1 GCA_030425945.1 Alphaproteobacteria bacterium
GACCTGCGCGGGCGGGTCAAAATCCGCCGCAGCCCGCGGATTCCGCCTTTTCTCCCGGGGGAAAGTATCCTAAGGGCAGGCGTTCATCGGGGCACACACCCTTGGAGGATGCCCCTTCAACCAGGAGAAAGCCAATGGCTGGAGAAATTCCGGATCTGGTGGCAGAGCCGCGCGCGGGGACAGGCAAGGGGGCCGCCCGCCAGGCACGCCGCGACGGGTATGTGCCCGGTGTCGTCTATGGCGGCGGGGCCGACCCGCAAGCCATCCAGATCAAGTTCAACGTCCTTCTGAAGCACCTGAAGGCCGGTCGCTTCCTGTCGACGCTGTTCAACCTCAAGGTTGACGGCAACGACGACGTCCGCGTGATCTGCCGCGGCGTGCAGCGCGACGTGGTCAAGGACCTTCCGACCCACGTCGACCTGATGCGCCTGCGCCGCACCAGCCGCGTGAACCTGTTCATCCACGTCGAGTTCATCAACCACGAAGCGGCCCCGGGCCTGAAGCGTGGCGGCGTGCTGACCGTGGTGCGTCCGGAGGTTGAACTGAACGTGCTCGCGGGCGACATCCCGGATCACATCACCGTGGACCTGACCGGCCGCATGATCGGCGACGTCATCCACATCAGCGACGTGGCCCTGCCGGACGGCGTGAAGCCGGTCATCGAGCGTGACTTCGTGATCGCCAACATTTCGGCTCCGTCGGGCCTGCGCTCGAGCGACGCCGAGGAAGCGGCGGAGGGCGACGAGGCGTAAGCCCGTCCCATCCGACCCCGAAAGACCGAGGGCGCGGACCGGAAACGGCCGCGCCCTTTTTCGTGCGCTGCTGAGCGGGCTTGCAAGTAATACGATATCGAACTATATAGTGCGATATCGTATTAAATTGGAGCGCGCCATGACTCTGACCCGACGCAAGACCCTGGCCCTCATCGGCGGGGGCATCCTTTTCGCCGCCGGGGCAGGGGGCGGACTGATCCTGACCCGCACGCCCCGCACCGCGGGCGCGCCGTGGGGCCTCGCCGGCAGCCATGACGACCCGCGCCTGCGGGCGCTGAGCTACGCGATCCTCGCGCCCAACCCGCACAACCGCCAGCCGTGGATGGTCGACCTGTCCCGGCCCGAGACGGCGGTGCTCCACGTCGATACCAACCGCCTGCTGCCGCACACCGATCCGTTCAGCCGCCAGATCACCATCGGGCTGGGATGCTTTCTCGAAGTGCTGCGGATGGCCGCGCTGGAGGATGGCCTCGCGGTCAGCGTCGATCTGTTCCCGGACGGCGCGGATGCCGCCGCGCTGGACGGGCGCCCGGTGGCCGTGTGCCATTTCGCGCCGACCGAAGCCGCGCCCGATCCCCTGTTCGCGCAGGTGCTCAACCGCCGCTCGCTCAAGGAGCCCTTCGACGAGACGCGCCCGGTGCCCGACAGCGCCCTGCCGCCGCTGCTGGCCGCGGCGATCCACGGCACACGGGTCGGGGCCTCGGTCGCGCCCGA
Source organism: Alphaproteobacteria bacterium (assembly GCA_030425945.1). GTDB lineage: Bacteria > Pseudomonadota > Alphaproteobacteria > Rhodobacterales > Rhodobacteraceae > Dinoroseobacter. Next base: position 1,488 of record JAUHZL010000307.1, read on the forward strand.
CAGCATCGCGGAGATGCGCGCCCTCAGCCACGAGGCCCTGCGGATCGAGATCGAGACGCCCAGGACCTACCGGGAAAGCGTGGACCTCTTCCGCATCGGCGCCCGCGAGGTCGATGCCAACCTCGACGGCATCGACTTTACCGGACCCGTCTTCGAGGGTCTCGCGGCCGCGGGCCTCTTCACGCGGCAAAGCGCGCTCGACCCGGACTCGGCCGCCTACCGGCAGGGGCTGGCGGCGGTCTTCGCGAACACCGACACCGCGATGGGGCATATCTGGCAGGTGACGGCGACGAACACCCGGGCCGACCAGATCGCGGCCGGGCAGGACTGGGTCCGGATCAACCTCGCGGCCACCGCCCTCGGGCTGGGCCTGCAACCACTCAGCCAGGCGCTGCAAGAATACCCGGAGATGGCCGCGCCTTATGCCGAGATCCATCGCCGTCTGGCTCCGGAGGGGGGCACCGTGCAAATGTGGGCGCGGTTGGGCTACGGTCCCGACGTCGCCCCGAGTCCGCGCTGGCCGGTCGAGGCGAAACTGCTGGAGAGCTGATGCCCGATAGGTCCCTGCCGCTGTATTTTCGCCTGTTCAACGAGATCGGCATTCTCGAACAGCTGAGCCGGACGATGTTCGAGGCGCGGCTGCCCGACGGGGTTCTCGCCTCGCATTTCGCGGTGCTGAACCACCTGATGCGGGTCGCGGACGGGCGCACGCCGCTGGAGCTGGCCCGCGCCTTCCAGATGCCCAAGACGACGGTGACCCACGTCCTCGGGCATCTCGAACGGCGCGGCTGGATCGAGATGCGCTCGAACCCGGAGGACCGGCGCTCGAAACGGGTCTGGATCACGCCCGAGGGCCGCGCCTTTCGGGACGGGGCGATTGCCGCCCTCACGCCCGACCTCGCCGCCATCGCCGAGGACTTCCCGGCAGACCGGGTCGCCGCGCTGGTCGAGGGGCTGGAGGCCCTGCGGATCTGGATGGACGCGCGGCGCTAGCAGGCGGCCTCAGCCCCTGTGCGCGCCGTCGGCCAGCGCCCGCACATAGGCCAGCACGTCCGCGACCGGCTCGCCCTTGCCGATCCGCTCGACGATGGCCGAGCCGACAACGGCCCCGTCCGCCACGCCCGCGATGGCCTGCGCGGCCTCGGGCGTCTTGATGCCGAAGCCGACGATCACCGGCAGGTCGGTCTGCGCCTTGATCCGCGCGACCTCGGGGCCGACATCGGTCGCCTGCGCCGCCGCCGCCCCGGTGATCCCGGTGATCGAGACGTAGTAGACGAAGCCCGACGTGTTGGTCAGCACCTTCGGCAGGCGCTTGTCGTCGGTCGTCGGCGTCGCCAGCCGGATGAAGTTCAGCCCCGCCGCCTGCGCCGGAAGGCACAGTTCGTCATCTTCCTCGGGCGGCAGGTCCACCACGATCAGCCCGTCGATTCCGGCCGCGCGCGCCTCTTCGAGGAAGGTCGCGACGCCCCGCGAATAGATCGGGTTGTAATAGCCCATCATCACGATCGGGGTCTCGTCGCCGGTCGCCCGCAGCGCCCGGGCGATGTCCAGCGTCTTGTCGAGGGTCTGCCCCGCCTCCAGCGCCCGCTGCCCGGCCAGCTGGATCGTCGGACCGTCGGCCATCGGATCGGTGAAGGGCAGGCCCAGTTCGATGATGTCCACACCGGCGCCCGGCAGGCCCAGCACGATCTCGCGCGAGGTCTCGTAGTCCGGGTCGCCCGCCATGACATAGGCGACGAAGGCCTTCTTCCCGTCGGCCCGGAGCCGCGCGAATGTGTCGTCGATGCGTGTCATGCCCCTGCCTTCGTCCTTCTGGCGTCGTGTCCGACACGCGGTTTGCGGCATGGGGCGAGGGAAATCAATGGCCCGTGGGGCGCCGGGCGGGCCGCGGGCCGCGTTATCCGGCCGCCTTCTGCGGTGACGGGGGCGCCGTGACCGGGACCGGGACCGGGGCGGTGGCCCGGGCGCGCCGCCCGGCCCGGATCTGCGCGCGGATCAGGGCACAGGCCTGCGCGTCGGGCAGGTCGAACCGGGCCAGCGCCCCGTCCTGCCGCCTGGTCAGGGCGGCCAGCAGACCCGCGCGCTGCGCGTCGTCGCCGGGCCGCGCAAGGCGCAGGACAAAAGCCGTCAGGGTCGCACGTCGCATCGTCTGGCCCCCATCTGGATCGCGGTCCGGTCGTGGACCGCACCCGTCTCTCTGCGGTGCAGCGTAGGCCCTTCGCGGCACTGCGGCAAGGGACTTGCGCAGCGCCGCCTTGCGGCAAACCCCGGCAGCCGGTAGACCGCGCCCGGTAACGCCACGAGGAGAGCCGCGATGGGCTTCAAGATGGGGATCGTCGGGCTGCCGAATGTCGGCAAGTCCACCCTGTTCAACGCACTGACCAAGACCGCGGCGGCGCAGGCCGCGAACTTCCCGTTCTGCACGATCGAGCCGAACGTGGGCGACGTGGCGGTGCCGGACAAGCGGCTCGACCGGCTGGCGGCCATCGCGGGCTCGAAGCAGATCATCCCGGCGCGGATGACCTTCGTCGACATCGCGGGGCTGGTGAAGG
>JAUHZL010000308.1 GCA_030425945.1 Alphaproteobacteria bacterium
TCGGCATCGCGAGGCCGGCACCGGCGATGGCGCCGGTTTTCAGCACGCGACGACGGCCGAGATCTAGTTTGGACATGGAAATCCTCCCGTTTCGGTAAGGTGGGCGCGGGCTCCTCTTCCCGCTCCCCGAGGCTGTCAAGCCGTCGCCATAAGGCCCCGACTCCAGTCAACCGTTCAACAAATGCTTTGATGCCAACGGTTTTTCTGTAAACGTTTCGCTCAATGCAGGCGCAGAATTTGTAAACTCCATTATCCGCGCCTGCAGCAAGTGCTTGATTTTTCCGGGATCGCCGCCCGGACGGGGGACCCGACATGCCGAAAACCGCGCTGATGGGGAGCCGGATTCGCGAGCGCCGCCAGGTGCTCGGGATGAAGCAGGCCGAACTGGCGCGCGCGGCGGGGATCTCGGCCTCGTATCTCAACCTGATCGAGCACAACCGGCGCAAGATCGGCGGCAAGGTGCTGCTCGGGATCGCGCAGGCGCTGCAGGTCGACGTGACCGCGCTGACCGAGGGCGCGGAGGAGGCTCTGCTCGATGCGCTGCGCGAGGCCGCCGCCGTGTCGCGCCGCGACGAGGCCGAGACCGACCGGATGGAGGAATTCGTCGCCCGCTTCCCCGGCTGGGCGCAACTGGTCGCGGCGCAGCGCCGGCGGATCCTGTCGCAGGACCGCAGCATCGCCGCGCTGAACGACCGCCTGACCCATGACCCGGTGCTGAGCGAGGCGATGCACGACATCCTGTCCACCGTCACCGCGATCCGGTCGACCGTCTCGATCCTCGCCGAGACCCCGGAACTGGAGGCAGTCTGGCGCGACCGCTTCCTGCGCAACCTGCAGGAGGAAAGCACCCGCCTCGTCGACGGCAGCCAGTCGCTGGTCAGCTATTTCGAGGACCAGGTCCGCACCGACACGCCCTTCACGACCCCGCTGGAGGCGCTGGAGGTCTTCCTCGCCCGCCGCGACTTCCACCTGCCCGACCTCGAGGCGCTCGCAGGCCCCGAGGCCGTCGCCCCCGCCGTCGAGGCGCTGCTGGAGGCCGCCGAGGAGCTGAACACCCCGCAGGCCCGCGCGCTGGGGCAGACCTATCTCACCCGTTATGCCCGGCTCGCCCTGCGCCTGCCCGCCGACCGCATCGCCGCCCTGTGGCGCGAGACCCCCGATCCCGGCGCGCTGGCGCGGCAGACCCGCGTCGGGCTGGCCGACATCATGCTGCGTCTTGCCCTCGTCCCGGCCGAAGCGCTCGGGACCCGGCTCGGGCTGGTGATCTGCGACGCGGCGGGGGCGCTCCTGTTCCGCAAGGTGCCGGACGGCTTCCCGGTGCCGCGCTTCGGGGCAGCCTGCGCGGTCTGGCCGCTGTTCCAGGCGCTCAGCCGCCCGACGATCCCGGCCCATGCGCTGGTCGAGACCCCGCCGGGGCGGCGGTTCGAGACCTGGACCGTCGCCACGCCCGAGGGCATCGCGGGATTCGACACGCCGCCGGTGTTCCGCGCCGCCATGCTGATCGGCCCCGACACCGGCGCCCTGCCCCCGGAATCGGCGGCCCCCGTGGGCACCACCTGCCGGATCTGCCCGCGCCCCGGCTGCGCCGCCCGCCGCGAGCCCTCGATCCTGCTGGAGTGAAAGGGTCTGCAACCCCCGCTTGCGCTTTGACACCCGAAAGGTCCTGCGCGATAAGATGACGAAAACATAACAATGTTGCGCCGGACCGGGGGGAGACGGAGATGGCAAAGACGGTGCTGCTCGTGGAGGACGAGCCCAACATCGTGGAGGCGATCGGGTTCATCCTGTCCCGCAGCGGCTATCAGGTCCATTCGCACGGCGATGGCGCGACGGCGGTGCAGACCGTCCGGCGCGAGGCCCCGGACATGCTGATCCTCGACCTGATGCTGCCCAACCGGGGCGGTCTCGACATCCTGCGCGACCTGCGCGCCGATCCCGATCTGAAATCCCTGCCGGTGCTGATGCTGACCGCGCGCGGGCAGAAGAAGGACCGCGAACAGGCCGAGCTGTTCGGCGTCTCGGCCTTCATGTCGAAACCCTTTGCCAACGGCGACGTGCTCGAACGGGTGCGGGCGCTGATCGGCGAGGCGTGAGATGCCGGCGCGCCGGCCCCTGCCGCGCGGCCGTGGCGAACCGTTCCGGCCCGAGGCCGACCCGCCCCGCCGCCCGGCCCTGTTCCTCGCCCCGCAGCCCTACCGCCAGCGCCGCCTGATCGACGCCGCGCGCGCGGTGCCGCTCTTCGGCGCGTTCCTCGTGCTGGCCGTGCCGCTGCTGATCCCGCGCGGGGTCGAGGGCACGACGACCTCGCTGCTGGTCTTCCTGCTGCTGGTCTGGATCGGCATGGTGATCGCCGCGGCCCTGATCGCCCGCTTCCTGCGCGGGGCCATGCCCGAGGCGCGGGACGGCGACCGATGACGCTCGACCTGCTGATCTTCGTAGCCCTGCTCTATGTCTGCCTGCTGTTCGGCATCGCCTTCGCCGCCGAACGCCGGGCCCGGACGGGCCGCAACGCCTGGGTCCGCTCGCCCTTCGTCTATACCCTGTCGCTGTCGGTCTACTGCACCGCCTGGACCTTCTACGGCGCGGTCGGGTCGGCGGCGCGCTCGGGCCTAGAATACCTGACGATCTACCTCGGGCCGACGCTGGTGTTCATCGGCTGGTGGTGGCTGCTGCGCAAGCTGATGCGCATCGGCCGCGCGCAGCGGATCACCTCGATCGCCGACCTGCTGTCGGCGCGCTACGGCAAGTCGAACGGGCTCGCGGTGCTCGTCGTGCTGCTCGCGGTCGTGGGCACCACGCCCTACATCGCGCTGCAACTCCAGTCGGTCTCGCTCGCCGTCGAGGTCTTCGCGACGAACGGCGGCGCCACCGGCGTCTCGCAGGGCGTGACCGCGTTCTGGACCGCGGCCGGGCTCGCGGTCTTCACGGTGATCTTCGGGACCCGCAACCTCGACGCGAACGAGCGTCACCACGGTGTCGTCATGGCCATCGCGGTCGAGGCCGTGGTCAAGCTGGTCGCCCTGCTTGCCATAGGGGTTTTCGTCGTCTGGGGCCTGACCGGCGGCGTCGGCGCGACGATGGACCTGATCGACGCCTCGCCCATCGCGAGCTGGCAGGTGGACGGCGGGCGCTGGTTCGTGCTGATCCTGCTGTCGGGCGCGGCCGTGCTGACCCTGCCGCGCATGTTCCAGGTGCTGGTGGTCGAGAACGCCGACGAGCGCCACCTCGCGACCGCTGCCTGGGCCTTCCCGCTCTACCTGATGCTGATCTCGCTCTTCGTGGTGCCGATCGCGGCGGTGGGCCTCGCCCGGATGCCGGGCACCAACCCGGACCTCTTCGTGCTGACCCTGCCGCTGGCCGAGGGTCAGAACCTGCTCGCCACCCTCGCCTTCCTCGGCGGCTTCTCCTCGGCGACCTCGATGGTGATCGTCGCGGCCATCGCCCTGTCGACGATGCTGTCGAACCACATGATCATGCCGCTCTGGCTGAGCCTGTCCAGCGGCGGGGCCTCGGTTTCGGGGGACGTCCGCCGGGCCATGCTGCTGTCGCGCCGGGTGTCGATCGCCGCCGTGCTCGGTCTGGGCTACCTCTACTACCTCGTCTCCGGCGGCGCCGAGGCGCTGGCTGCCATCGGCCTGATCTCCTTCGCGGGCGTCGCCCAGATCATGCCGGCGCTGATCGGCGGGCTGTTCTGGCGCGGCGCGACCCGCAAGGGCGCGGCAGCGGGCCTGGTCGGCGGCTTCGTGGTCTGGGCCTATACCCTGTTCCTGCCCAGCTTCGGCCCCGACGGCGTGTTCTCGGCCGCCACGCTGGCGCAAGGGCCGCTCGGCCTCGGCGCGCTGCGGCCGCAGGCGCTCTTCGGGCTGGAGGGCCTCGACCCGCTGGTCCACGCGACGCTTTGGTCGCTGGTGATCAACACCGGGCTCTTCCTGTCGGTCTCGCTCGCCACCTTCCCGACCCCGATGGAACGGCTGCAGGGCGCCGAGTTCGTCAACGTCTTCGACCGCTCGTCGATCCCGCGCGTCT
>JAUHZL010000309.1 GCA_030425945.1 Alphaproteobacteria bacterium
GCATGGGGCGGCCTGCATTCACCCGCGGCTGGGTGCGCCGATGCGAGCCGCGATCGGCGGCGGCGCGGCCCTGATCCCCGCGAACGTGAAGATCGGTGCGGTCGGGGGCGTCATCGACGTGCCGCTGGGCCACAAGGACAATCCGTGGTCGTTTCCCCATATCGACACGTGGAGCCTGATGGCGGGCGACGCGCCGCTGCCCGGCGAAATCGTGGTCATCATGGCGCTGTCGGACGGGCCCCGCCTGCATCACCGCGTCGGTCCCGGACCGAAACAGCCCTGACCCCGGCACGGCTTGTCATGGACGGCACCCGGCCCCCGGGCTAGACCGGTCCGAAAGAACGGGGAGCGCGCCATGGCATTCGGCAAGGGACACCACCTGCATCTGATCGACGGCTCGGCCTACATCTTCCGGGCCTACCACGCGCTGCCGCCGCTGACGCGCAAGTCCGACGGTCTGCCGGTCGGCGCGGTCTCGGGCTTCTGCAACATGCTCCAGCGCTATGTCGAGGCGAACACCGGCGCCGATGCCGCGACCCATGTCGCGGTGATCTTCGACAAGGGCAGCCACACGTTCCGCAACGATCTCTACGACCAGTACAAGGCCAACCGCGAGGCGATGCCCGAGGACCTGCGCCCGCAGATCCCGCTGACCCGGCGCGCGACCGAGGCGTTCAACATCGCCTGCAAGGAGGTCGAGGGCTTCGAGGCCGACGACATCATCGCCACCCTGGCGCGCCGCGCGCGCGAGGCGGGCGGGCGCGTCACCATCCTGTCCTCGGACAAGGACCTGATGCAGCTCGTCGGCGACGGGGTCGAGATGCTGGACCCGATGAAGAACCGCCGGATCGACCGCGAGGGCGTGTTCGAGAAGTTCGGCGTCTACCCCGAGCGCGTCGTCGACGTGCAGGCCCTGGCGGGCGACAGCGTGGACAACGTCCCCGGCGCACCGGGCATCGGGATCAAGACGGCGGCGCAGCTGATCACCGAGTTCGGCGATCTCGACACGCTGCTGGCGCAGGCCGAGACGATCAAGCAGCCGAAGCGGCGGCAGACGCTGGTCGAGAAGGCCGACCAGATCCGGCTGTCGCGCGAGCTGGTGAAGCTCTGCGACACGATGGACCTCGATTTCACCCTCGAAGACCTCGAGGTGATCGAGCCGGACCCGGAGCAGTTGCTGGGCTTCCTGACCGAGATGGAGTTCCGCACCATCACCAAGCGGATCTCCGACCGGCTTGGGGTCGAGGCGCCCGCGATCCCCGACACCACGCCGGAAGGCGCCGATCCGGCCCCCGCCGACGCGCCCGCCGCCGCGCCGATCGATCCGTCCCGCTATGTCACCATCCGCGATGCCGACACCCTGAAGGACTGGCTGGCCCGCGCGGTGGCCCGCGGCCATGTCGCGGTGGATACCGAGACGACGGGCCTCGACGAGATGCGCGCCGACCTGGTGGGCGTCTGCCTCTGCATCGAGCCGGGCGAGGCGGCCTACCTGCCGCTGACCCACCGCGCGGGGGCGGCGGACGACCTCTTCGGGGACGATGCGCTGGCCGAGGGGCAGATGCCGCTCGACGACGCGCTGGCGCTGCTGAAGCCGGTGCTGGAGGACCCCGCCGTCCTGAAGATCGGCCAGAACATGAAATACGACGCCAAGATCCTTGCCCGCTACGGGATCGAGATCGCGCCGATCGACGACACGATGCTGCTCAGCTACGCGCTGAACGCCGGGCTGCACGGACACGGGATGGACGCGCTGTCCGAGCGCTACCTCGGCCATGTCCCGATCCCGATCAAGTCGCTGCTCGGCACCGGCAAGAGTGCGGTGACCTTCGATCGGGTGCCGATCGACGAGGCCACGAAATACGCCGCCGAGGATGCCGACATCACCCTGCGGCTGTGGCAGCACCTGAAGCCCCAACTGCACCGCAACCGGGTGACGCGGGTCTACGAGTATCTGGAACGCCCGATGGTCGCGGTGCTGGGCCGGATGGAACGGCGCGGCATCCGGGTGGACCGCGACGTGCTCAGCCGGATGTCGAACGCCTTCGCGCAGACGATGGCGGGGCTGGAGGACGAGATCCAGGAACTGGCCGGCCAGACGTTCAACGTCGGCTCGCCCAAGCAACTGGGCGAGATCCTGTTCGACAAGATGGGCTTCGAGGGCGGCAAGCGCGGCAAGAACGGCGCCTGGGGCACCGGCGCGGACGTGCTGGAGGACCTCGCGACCGAGCATGAACTGCCGCGCCGCATCCTCGACTGGCGGCAGCTTGCGAAGCTGAAATCGACCTACACCGACGCGCTGCAGGACCACATCAACCCCGAGACCGGGCGCGTCCACACCAGCTATTCCATCGCGGGCGCGAACACCGGGCGCCTGGCCTCGACCGACCCGAACCTGCAGAACATCCCGGTCCGCAGCGAGGAGGGCCGCCGCATCCGCGAGGCCTTCGTGGCCGATCCGGGCAAGGTGCTGGTCAGCCTCGACTACTCGCAGATCGAACTGCGCATCCTCGCCCATATCGCCGATATCGAGGCCCTGAAGCAGGCGTTCCGCGAGGGGCAGGACATCCACGCCGCCACCGCGTCCGAGATGTTCAACGTGCCGCTCGACCAGATGACGCCCGACGTGCGGCGGCAGGCAAAGGCGATCAACTTCGGGGTGATCTACGGGATTTCCGGCTTCGGCCTCGCACGGAACCTGCGCATCCCGCGGGCCGAGGCGCAGGGCTTCATCGACCGCTACTTCGAGCGCTTCCCGGGCATCCGCACCTACATGGACGACACCGTGGCCTTCGCGCAGAAGCACGGCCGGGTCGAGACCCTGTTCGGCCGCCGCATCCACACCCCCGAGATCAACGCCAAGGGGCCCGGCGCGGGCTTCGCCAAGCGCGCCGCGATCAACGCGCCGATCCAGGGCACCGCGGCCGACATCATCCGCCGGGCGATGGTGCGGATGGAGGCGGCGACCGAAGGCCTCGACGCGCGGATGCTGCTGCAGGTTCACGACGAACTGGTCTTCGAGGTGGCCGAGGGCGACGTGGAGGCCCTGATCACCCGCGCCCGCGAGGTGATGGAGGGCGCCTGCGCCCCGGTCCTGCACCTCGACGTGCCGCTGGTCGTCGATGCCGGGCAGGGGGCAAACTGGGCGGAAGCGCATTGACCGGGATCGCCACATGGCCCGCCCTGCGCGACGTCGCACTGGGCCTCGGGCTGCCCGAAGTCATCGAGACGACGGCCTGGGGCAATCCCTGCCTGAAGGCGCATGGCAAGATGTGGGTCTGGTGGTCGCCCTACATGGACGCCGCCTGCTTCAAGGGCAGCATCGAGGAACGCGAGGCGCTGCATGACGCGGACCCGGAGACCTTCCTGCTGCACCCCCATTACGCGAACCACGGCATCCTGCTGGTCGCGGCGGGGCGGATCGATCCCGGCTGGGCCGAGGCGCGGCTGCATGCCACCTGGCGGGAGGCCGCGCCGAAGCGCTGGCTCAAGGCCTGGGACGCGGCGCGGGGCGAAGGCTAGGTGTGAGTTCTCATCAGGTTGTTCACCGCTGAGAGCGGGGAGAGGCCTTTGAGTGCCGAGTGTGGCCGCGAGGTGTTGAACCAGTCAAGCCAGCGGGGCAGGTCTGCGTTTCGTGCGGCCGAGGTCGGGTGGGCCATTCCGTAGGCCCATTCGCGCAGTAGGGTCTGGATGAAGCGTTCTGCCTTGCCGTTGGTCTTGGGCGTGTAGGGTCTTGTGAAGATGTGCCGCACGCGCAGGATCCGCAGCGCCTTGGCGAAGCGTCCGGACCGGTAGGCGGAGCCGTTGTCGGTCATCACCCGCTCGGCGCGGATGCCGCGGCTGCGGAACCAGCGCAGGGCCCGGAGCAGGAAGGCGGTCGTGGTCTCCTTCCGCTCGTCGGCCAGCACCTCGACGTAGGCCAGCCGGGTCGCGTCATCGACAGCGACATGGACGAAGTCCCATCCTGCGCCGCGGTTGCGGCAGCCGCTGCGCGTGCCGGTGATGCGGTGCCCGGGCC
>JAUHZL010000310.1 GCA_030425945.1 Alphaproteobacteria bacterium
GATCCGGTGCAGCCAGCGGTCGGTCAGCGCCACGGCCTCGTCCGAGCCGTAGCGCGCGCCGACCATCAGCAGCGCGTCGGCGAGGCCCGTCACCCCCAGCCCGATCCGGCGCTTGTTGCGCGCCTCCGCGGCCTGCTCGGGCAGCGGGAAGCGCGAGGCATCCACGACATTGTCCATCATGCGCACCGCCGTGCGGGTCAGCTCGTCGAGCGCGTCCTCGTCGAGGGCGGCGCCCTCGGTGAAGGGCGCGGGCACCAGCCGGGCCAGGTTCACCGACCCCAGCAGGCAGGCGCCATAGGGCGGCAGCGGCTGCTCGCCACAGGGGTTCGTCGCGGCGATCTCCTCGACATAGGCGAGGTTGTTGGCCGCGTTGATGCGGTCGATGAAGATGACGCCCGGCTCGGCATAGTCATAGGTCGCCCGCATGATCCGGTTCCACAGGTCGCGGGCGCGGACGGTCTTGTAGACCTTGCCGCCGAACGTCAGGTCCCACGGGCCGTCGGCCTTGACCGCGTCCATGAACGGGTCGGTGACCAGCACGCTGACGTTGAACATCCGCAGCCGGGCGGGATCGGCCTTGGCGTCGATGAAGGCCTCGATATCGGGGTGGTCGCAACGCATCGTGGCCATCATCGCGCCGCGCCGCGAGCCCGCCGACATGATCGTCCGGCACATCGCGTCCCAGACGTCCATGAAGCTGAGCGGCCCGGAGGCGTCCGCCGCGACCCCCGTCACATCCGCGCCCTTGGGCCGGATGGTCGAGAAATCGTAGCCGATCCCGCCGCCCTGCTGCATGGTCAGCGCCGCTTCGCGCAGCGCCTCGAAGATGCCGCTCATCGAGTCGGGGATCGTCCCCATCACGAAACAGTTGAACAGCGTCACCGACCGCCCGGTGCCCGCGCCCGCCACGATCCGCCCGGCGGGCAGGTACCGGAAATCGGCCAGCGCGTCGTAGAAGCGTTCTTCCCACAGGCCCGGGTCCGCCTCGACCGAGGCGAGCGCGCGCGCGATCCGGCGCCAGGTGTCCTCGACGGTGCCGTCGACCGGCGTCCCGTCCTGCGCCTTCAGGCGGTACTTCATGTCCCAGATCTGCTCGGCAATCGGGGCGGCAAAGCGGCTCATGGCGGGCTCCGGTTCGGGTCGTCTCGGTCGGGCGATATAGGGCGGTCAAGGCGATCCGCACCTTGAAGCCGATGGGGAATCGCATAGCTTTGCCCCAAGGCGTGGGGGACATACTGTGAACAAATGCGTACATCTTGTAAAGCTCTGCGTGGGGGCGGAGGCGGTCGAGGACCTGATCGACTGGCAGCGCACTGCGCGCGCCAAGGGGCCTGACGGCCATCCGCGCCACGTCACCCGGATGTGGCCGAAGCGTGAGGCGGAGCTGCTGAACGGCGGGTCGCTCTACTGGGTGTTCAAGGGCGTGGTGCTGGCGCGCCAGCGCGTGCTGCGGCTGGACGAGGTCATTGGCGGCGACGGCATCACCCGCTGCGGCATCGTGCTGGACCCGGGGGTGATCCGGACCGAGGCCCTGCCGCGCCGTCCGTTCCAGGGCTGGCGCTATCTCGGCCCCGAGGATGCGCCGCGCGACCTCAAGGCGGGCCGGGAAGCCGAGCCGGGCCTGCCCCCGGACCTGAGCCGCGCGCTGGCCGAACTGGGCGTGCGCTGAGGCGCCTCAGTCGCGCGGCAGACCGGCGGGCCAGCTTTCGCCGAGCCGCGCGCCCAGCTCGCGCAAGGTGTCGCGCAGACGGTCGTCCCACTCCGCCCCGCGCGCCCCGAACAGCGTCGCTTCCGAGCGCAGCACCGGCTCGCCCTGCAGGATCTTCAGGTGATTGGCGCGCAACGTCTCGCCGGACGAGGTGATGTCGGCGATGGCCTCGGCGGTCAGGTTGGCCACCGTGCCTTCGGTCGCGCCCTGGCTGTCGACAAGCTGGTAGTCCGCGACCCCGGCGGCCTGCAGATGCGCGCGCACCAGCCGGTGATACTTGGTCGCGATCCGCAGCCGGAACCCGTGCCGCGCCCGGAACGCGGCGGCGGCGGCATCGAGGTCGTCCAGCGTCTCAACGTCGATCCAGCATTTCGGCACCGCCAGCACGAGGTCCGCGTGGCCGAACCCCAGCGGCACCATCTCGGCGATCTTCCGGTCCCAGAGCGGCACGGTCTCGCGGACCAGGTCGGTGCCGGTGACGCCGAGGTGAATGCGCCCGGCAGCCAGTTCGCGCGGCACCTCGCTGGCCGACAGCATGACGAGGGCAACGCCCTCGATCCCCTCGACGGCACCGGCGTATTCGCGCTCGGACCCGGTGCGGCGCAGGCCGATGCCGCGCGCCCCGAACCAGTCGAAGGTCTTTTCCATCAGCCGCCCCTTCGACGGCACGCCGAGCTTGAGCATCACGCCTCCTCCCCGCTCAGGGCGGCCACGAGGCCGGGCCGGATCACCGCGCCCACGGCGGGAATGGCGCGGCCCTGCCCCAGCACGCGGGTCAGGGCGTCGTAGCGCCCGCCGGTGGCGACGGGCGGCAGATCGCGCCGCGCGGGGGCGTGGAAGCCGAAGACGAAGCCGTCGTAGTATTCCATCGCCGTGCGGCCGAAGCTCGCCTCGAAATCCAGCGTCGTGGTATCGATCCCCTCGATCTCCAGCGCGTCCAGCCGCTCGGCGAAGCGCACCACGGCGGGCTCCAGCGCGGGCAGGTCCACCGCGCCGTCGCGCAGCCGTTCGAGCGCCTGCCGCGCGGGGCCGCGCAGGGCGAGGATGTCCTCCAGCACCTCGGCCTGCAGGTCCGGGATCGGCGGCAGCGCCGCGTCCTCGGCGAAGACGTCCAGCCGGGCAAGGATATCGTCCGCCGAGCGCAGACCGATCAGGGGTCCGGCCTCCTCCAGCGCGGTCAGCCGCGCCTCGGGCGACAGCGCCGCCAGACCGGCCCGGTGCGCCGGGGCGGGGGTGCGGCCGCGGTAGCGGTCGAGCAGCGCCCGGAACCGGCGCGGCCGCCAGATGTGGCGACGCAGCGCGGCCTTGCGCCGGTCGGAGGTGTCCAGCCCCTCGACCGCCGCCAGCAGGAGCCCGATGTCGCCGGTCGCCGCCCGCAGCGACAAGCCGTCGAGCGCCCGGCAGATCAGCGCGAAAAGCTGCGCCTCGGTCTGCGCCGGGGCGGTGCCGTCGAACACCTCGTAGCCGACCTGCATGTACTCGGTCGCGCGCCCGCTGCCCGGTTCCTGCTTGCGGAAGACGGTCCCGCAGTAGGTATAGCGCGCGGGCTCCGCGCCCTCGGCCATGTGGCGCTGCACCACCGGCACGGTGAAGTCGGGCCGCAGCATCATCTCGCCGCGCTCGGGGTCGCGGGTGACGTAGGCGCGCGCGCGCAGGTCCTCGCCGTAGAGGTCGAGCAGCGTTTCCGCGGGCAGCAGCGTGTCGGCCTCGACCGGCAGCGCGCCCTCGGCCTGCATCAGCGCGAACAGGCGTTCGGCCTCGCGGCGTTCGGGGGTCGGCACCGGCTCAGTCCCCCAGCCCGTGCTGCGCGAGGATGGCGCGCACCTCGTCGACCAGCGCGCCGCGCGCGACCTCGACCTGGCTGGGGCGGGATTTCCACTCCTCCAGGCTGGCGTTCTCGGCGATCTGCGCGCCGAGAATCAGGTCCTTGACCTGCACCACGCCGCGCGCCGCCTCGTCCGAGCCCTCGATGATGGCGACCGGGCTGTTGCGCTTGTCGGCGTATTTCAACTGGTTGCCGAAGTTCTTCGGGTTGCCGAGGTAGACCTCGGCGCGGACGCCCGCGGCGCGCAACTCGGACACCATCGCCTGGTAGGCGGCCATGCGGTCGCGGTCCATCACGGTCACGACGACGGGACCGGTGGCCCGGTCGTCCATCCGCCCCTTGGCGCGCAGCGCGGCCAGCAGCCTGTCCACGCCGATCGAGACGCCGGTCGCCGGCACCGCCTGCCCGGTGAAGCGCTTGACGAGGTCGTCGTACCGCCCGCCGCCCGCCACCGAGCCGAACTGGCGCGGGCGCCCGTCC
>JAUHZL010000311.1 GCA_030425945.1 Alphaproteobacteria bacterium
CGAGGGCGACAACCTGCTGATGGGCGGCGCGGGCGACGACACCCTGTCGGGCGGCTCGGGCAGCGACCTGTTGGAGGGCGGCGACGGCAACGATACCCTCGACGGCGGCAAGTCCGACGACTGGCTGATCGGCGGTGCGGGCAACGACACGCTGAACGGGGACGACGGCGACGACCTGCTAGAGGGCGGGGACGGCAACGACATCCTCCTCGGCGAGTCGGGCAACGACACCCTCCATGGCGGCGATGGCAACGACCATCTCGATGGCGGCAAGTCCTCGGACACGCTCGACGGCGGGGCGGGGGACGACACGCTGCTCGGCGGCGACGGCACCGACACCCTGTCGGGCGGCGACGGCAACGACGCGCTCTGGGGCGGCAGCAGCACCGACCATCTCGACGGCGGGGGGGGCGACGACCTGCTCGAGGGCGAGGGCAGCCGGGACTACCTGACCGGCGGCACCGGCGCCGACACGCTGAACGGCGGCGGGGGATACGACGACTTCATCTTCCGCGAGGCCGACCTCGACGGCTCCACGGACACGATCGAGGACTTCACCTGGAAGTCGACCGAGCGGGACCGCATCGACCTGACCGATCTCGACCTGCTGTTGACCTCGGGCACCGCCGGGGCCTGGGCGGCGGCGAACGTCGCCTGGGACGGCACGGCGGGCGCGGTGGTCATCGACCTCGGCAGCGGCTCGACGATCACGGTGCTGGACCACGACGGACTGGGCAGCGCGTTCCGCGACGACGTGCTGGACGGAACACTGCTCTGAGGCAGGCAGGCGGGCCCGCACAAGACGGGCCGGGACCGGGGCGGGCACGAGGGTGCGTCCGCCCCGTTTCCTTGCGCGGTGGGCTTATCCCCGCTCGTTGAAGAACCCGTAGATCGCTTCGGCCAGCGTCTCGGAAATGCCGTCGACGGCCTTCAGGTCGGCAAGGTTGGCGCGGCTGACCGCCTTGGCCGAGCCGAAATGCGCCAGCAGGGCGCGCTTGCGGGTGGCGCCGACGCCCGGAATCTCGTCGAGCGGGGTCGCCCCGATGGCCTTGGCCCGCTTGGCCCGGTGGGTGCCGATGGCGAAGCGGTGCGCCTCGTCCCGCAGCCGCTGCACGAAGTAGAGCACCGGGTCGTTGTGCTTCAGCGCGAAGGGGGCCGCGCCGGGCTTGTGGAACTCTTCCTTGCCGTGGTCGCGGTCGATGCCCTTGGCCACGCCGACGAAGGGCACGTCGTCGATCCCGAGCTCGGCAAGGATGCCGGCGACGGCGCTGACCTGTCCCGCGCCGCCGTCGATCAGCAGCAGGTCGGGCCAGGCGTCCGACTTGCGCTCGGGGTCTTCCTTGAGCAGGCGCTTGAAGCGGCGCTCCAGCACCTCCTTCATCATCCCGAAGTCGTCGCCGGGCGTCAGCTCTTCGCCCCGGATGTTGAACTTGCGGTACTGCGACTTCACGAAGCCCTCCGGCCCCGCGACGATCATCGCACCGACGGCGTTGGTGCCCTGGATGTGGCTGTTGTCGTAGACCTCGATCCGGGCGGGCGGGGCGTCGAGATCGAAGGCCTCCGCCAGCCCGTCCAGCAGGCGTGCCTGCGTCGCGGTCTCGGACATCTTGCGGGCGAGGCTTTCGCGGGCGTTGCGGGCGGCCCCCTCGACAAGCTCGGCCTTCTCGCCCCGCTGCGGCACGGCGATCTCGACCTTGCGCCCGAGCTTCTCGGACAGCGCCTCGGTCATCAGGTCGGCATTGTCGATCTCGTGCGACAAGAGCAGCAGGCGGGGCGGATCGCGGTCGGCGTAGAACTGGCCGAGGAAGGCTTCGAGGATCTCGGGCGCCTCGGCCCCCGAGCCGGTGCGCGGGTAGTAGTCGCGGTTGCCCCAGTTCTGGTTGGCCCGGATGAAGAACACCTGCACGCAGGCCTGCCCGCCTTCCATGTGCAGCGCGATCACGTCGGCCTCGGCCACGCCGCGCGGATTGATCCCTTGCGCCGTCTGCACCTGCGTCAGCGCGCGGATGCGGTCCCGCAGCGCGGCGGCGCGCTCGAATTCCATCGCCTCGGACGCGGTCTGCATCTCGCGTGCGAGGTCTTCCTGAACCTTCGTCGTCTTGCCCGCGAGGAAGCGCTCGGCATCCGCGACCAGCGCGCCGTAGTCGGCCTCGGAGACGTAGCCGACGCAGGGCGCGGCGCAGCGCTTGATCTGGTAGAGCAGGCAGGGGCGGGTGCGGCTCTCGAACATCGAGTCCGAGCAGTTCCGCAGCAGGAACACCTTCTGCAACTGGTTCAGCGTCCGGTTCACCGCGCCCGCGCTGGCGAAGGGGCCGTAGTAGTTGCCGGGCTCGGTCTTGGCCCCGCGATGCTTCTTGATCTGCGGATAGCCGTGCGTGCGGCTGACGAGGATGTTGGGGAAACTCTTGTCGTCCCGCAGCAGCACGTTGTAGCGCGGCTTGAGTTGCTTGATCAGGTTCTGTTCGAGCAGCAGCGCCTCGGTTTCGGTGCGCGTCGTGAGGAACATCATCGACGCGGTTTCGCGGATCATCCGGGCGATGCGGGGGGAATGACCGGACGGCCGGGCATAGTTCGACACCCGCGCCTTGAGGTTGCGCGCCTTGCCGACATAGAGCACCCGGCTCTCCGCATCGAGCATCCGGTAGACGCCCGGACTGCTGTCGAGGGTCTTCAGATAGGACTGGATGCAGGCATGGCCGGTCGGGCGTTCGTCGGTGTGCTCCAGGGTCTCGGACATGGCGGAATCCTCGGGCGGGGCGGTCGGAAATGCAAGCGGCGGGCGACGGAGCAGGTTGCCCCCAGATTCTGGGGATAACTCTGGGGATGATGCCCGTCCAAAGGATGGATCTTGTGGACGTGCCGGGGCGGACAAACCGGGCTGATCCGCCGCCGAAGACCCTTGATCCCTTGAAAAGGCGTCATCTTTTTCGTGGAAAGCCGACAACTTGCGTTGGCTGTCGGCTATCGAAGGGGCGTGGGCATAACTTTCCCGGCGTCACTCGACGCCCAGCACGTCGGGCGTCTGCCAGTTCAGGTGCTGGCCGCCGTCCACGCAGATCAGTTGTCCGGTAACCTCGTCGGCGTCGAGGAGGTAGTCGAGCGCCGTCAGGATGCCCTTCGGGCTGGACCCGCGCGCCAGCGGTGTCGCCGCCTGCTGGCGGGCGAAATGCTCGGCCGACTGCCGGGCGCCCTGCATCGTCGGGCCCGGCCCGATGGCGTTGACGCGGATGCGGGGGGCGAGGCCCTGCGCTGCGGTCCGGGTGAAGGCCCAGAGCCCCATCTTGGCGATCGTGTAGGTCATGAACTCGGGCGTCAGCTTGCGCACCCGCTGGTCGATCATGTTGACGACCAGGGCGGGCGGATACCGGTCCTCGGGGACCTGGGCCGCGAAGGCCTGCGTCAGCACGAAGGGGGCCCGCAGGTTCGAGCCGATGTGGCGGTCCCAGCTCTGCCGGGTGGCGCTGGCCAGCGTGTCGTGCTCGAAGATCGAGGCGTTGTTGATCAGGACGCCGAGCGGTCCCAGCGCCTCGGCCGCCGCCGGAAGCAGCGCGGCCGTCTCGTCCTCGTCCAGCAGGTCCGCCTGCAGCGCGACCGCCTTCACCCCCAGCGCGCGGGCCTCGGCGGCGGCCTCCTCGGCGGCGTCCTTCGACCCGGCATAGTGAAAGGCCACGTCATACCCGCGTTCCGCCAGTCGCAGGGCCATCGCCCGGCCCAGCCGCTTGCCGGCGCCGGTGACCAGCGCCGCTCCCTTGTCCGTCATGTCCGTTCCTCAGTGAAAGAGGACCCACAGATAGGCCGCATAGATCGCGATGAAACCCGCCCCGACCATCCGCGAGATGGACCAGCGCCACAGGACGAAGGGCAGGAGCAGCAGCGACGTGCCGAGCATCACCCAGAGGTCGAGGCGCAGGAACTCCGGCGCGACCGGGATCTGGCCGACGAAGGACGCGACACCGATGATCCCGAGCAGGTTGAAGATGTTCGAGCCGATCACGTTGCCGAGCGCG
>JAUHZL010000312.1 GCA_030425945.1 Alphaproteobacteria bacterium
CCCGAGCATCTCAAGGCCCCACGGGATCTTGGTCATCATGTTGGCGATCGACGAGGGCGTCAGCTTCGGCGGGGCCGACAGCCCGTTCTTGATGTCCTTGTGACGCTGACCCATGATCTGCAGGTCCACCGTGATCACCAGGGCCGAGCAGTTGGCCGCGCGCGCGCGCTCGATCAGGCGGCGCATGAAGTCGTCGTCCTTCAGCGTGTAGACCTGGAACCAGAACGGGTGGTCGGTCCAGGCCGCCACGTCCTCGATCGAGCAGATCGACATCGTGGACAGGGTGAAGGGGACGCCGAACCGGGCCGCCGCGCGGGCCGCCTTGATCTCGCCATCCGCGCTCTGCATCCCGGTCAGGCCGACGGGCGCGAGGGCCACGGGCATCGCGTAGTCCTGCCCGATCATCTGGCAGGCCGTGGTGCGGTTGGTCATGTCCACCGCGATCCGCTGGCGCAGCCTGATCTGGTCGAAGTCGGAGCTGTTCTCGCGGAAGGTCTGCTCGGTCCAGCTGCCGGACTCGGCATAGTCGTAGAACATCTTCGGGACGCGCCGCTTGTAGATCCGTTTCAGATCCTCGATCTCGGTAATCACGGGCATGGATCCCCTCCGCTCTGATGCGCCGCATTGGTAAGGTTGTCCTACCAATCGCCCTGCAACCCGTCCATGCGGCGAATGCGGTCCCGGCCTTTTCCCCGGAGCGGGGGCCTGTTTGACACATCGCCCGATCCCCGCCACAACCGGGGCCGAGGCTCCACGGGGCCGGATCACGGAGCGGAACATGCGTCTATTCGTCGGTCTCGGGAACCCGGGCAGCCAGTATGCCGGGAACCGCCACAACATCGGCTTCATGGCCCTCGACCGGATCGCCGCCGATCACGGCTTCGGTCCGTGGCGGGCCAAGTTCCAGGGCCAGATCACCGAAGGCCGTCTCGGCCGGGACAAGGTCCTGCTGCTGAAGCCCGAAACCTTCATGAACCTGTCCGGCCAGTCGGTTCGGGCCGCGGTCGATTTCTACAAGCTCACGCCCGGCGACGTGACGGTGTTCCATGACGAGCTCGACCTCGCCCCCGGCAAGTGCCGCGTCAAGAGCGGCGGCGGCCACGCCGGGCACAACGGGCTGCGGTCGATCCACGGTCATCTCGGCCCCGACTACCAGCGCGTGCGCCTCGGGATCGGGCATCCGGGCCGCAAGGAATTGGTCTCCGGCTACGTGCTGCACGACTTCGCCAAGGCCGATCAGGACTGGCTCGACGACCTGCTGCGCGGGCTGTCGGACGGCGCGCCCGCGCTGGCGGACGGCGATGCAGCGCGGTTCCAGAACGCGGTCGCGCTGCGGACCGCCCCGCCGCGCTCGTCCGGAGGCAGCGCAGGCGGCGCCGAGACACCGGCAAAGCCCGCCCCGGCCGCGAACCCCGCCGCCGAGACCGCCCCGCCGGAGGCCGCGCGCAGCCCGCTGCAACGGCTGGTCGACCGCTTCAAGTGACAGGACCCGAGCCGCACCCGGTCCGGCGCGCCTTTCACTCGCAGGCCAAGAGCTGCGCGGGGCTGGGCTCGCCGTTCATGGACCGCCTGATGACGCTTTGTGCCGAGCGGCTGGACCCCGCGACGGAGATCGGCGCGCGTGTGCTCGGCTGGCCCGGCGACGTCGGCCCGGCCGGGCAATCGGTACCGCTGCGGCTGGCCGGGGCGCTGCACCGTCTCGTGCTGGGCGGGACCGATCCGGGGCTGGCGGCCGTCTACCCGCCGGCCGAGGTGCCGGACGATGACCTCTGGGCGGCGGTGGCGCGTGCCCTCGCGGGGCAGACCGAGGCGCTTCATGCCGGGCTCGACCGGGCCCCGCAGACCAACGAGATACGCCGCTCCGCCGCTCTGATCCCCGCCGCCATGCACCTGACCGCGCGGTTCGGCCTGCCGCTGGTGCTGAGCGAACTCGGTGCCAGCGCCGGGCTGAACCTCGCCTTCGACCGCTACGCGCTGGACCTCGGCGACCGACGCTTCGGCCCGGCGGACAGTCCCGTGCGCCTGCGCCCGTCCTGGGAGGGGCCGCTGCCGCCCGACCGGACGCTGCGCGTGGTCGGGCGGGCCGGTGTCGATCTGGCGCCCGTCGATGTCCGCGACCCGGACGACCGCCTGCGCCTGCTGTCCTATCTCTGGCCCGACCAGCCCGAACGGCTGGTTCTGACCCGTGCCGCGATCACGCTTGGCCCGCCCGTGCCGGACGCGGGCGACGCGGCGGACTGGCTGGCGCGGCGCCTCGCCCCCCCGCGACCGGGCGCGCTGCACCTCGTCGATCACACGGTCGCCGCCCAGTATTTCCCCGAGACGACCGCCCGGGCCGTGGCGCAGGCGCTGGACGCGGCCGGGGCGCGCGCGACACCCGATGCCCCGCTGGCCCATCTCGGGATGGAGGCCGACGGCCAGCGGGCCACCGCGGCCCTGACGCTGCGCCTCTGGCCCGGCGACGGCCGCCAGATCCCCCTCGCCCGCGTTGATTTCCACGGACGGCGCGTGATCTGGACCCGCGAAACCCCGCTGCCCTGACCGATTCGGCTCGCGCGGGCCGTGTATCGCGGCGCTGTCGGCAACCTGCGGCCACGGTCCGGATCGCTCGCTGGGCAGGCTGCCCAAGGCACGGGCACCCCGGCGGCGGGACGCAGCGGGACAGCGCCGATCCCGGGGGTCGGGCAACCCCTCGGGATTACAGGCGCTTAGGCTGGGCGGAGGCGAAGGAGCCGTTCACTTTTGCAGAATGGGAAGGCATCTGTCTTGCAAAGCTTACACTCAGCCCTTACTGTCAACCTTGCGTGACATCAGGGAGCCACCGATGCCGTTCTCGAAGGCCCCGTCGCTCAATGTTGTGGGCGGCCCGCTGCAACCATGCTCGTTGGACCCGCTGACCGGTTTCTACCGGAACGGGTGTTGCGACACCTCGGACCTCGATCAGGGCAGCCACACCGTCTGCGCGGTGATGACGGCCGAGTTCCTGGCCTTCTCCAAGTATGTCGGCAACGACCTGTCGACCCCGCGTCCCGAGTACATGTTCCCCGGCCTCAAGCCCGGCGACCAGTGGTGCCTCTGCGCGACGCGGTTCCTGCAGGCGCACGAGGACGGCTGTGCCCCGCGCGTGCGGCTGGCGGCGACGCATATGCGCGCGCTCGACATCGTGCCGCTGGAAATCCTGATGGAGAACGCGGTCGAGGCCGAGGACCCCAGCGCCACCGGCGACCGCCGCCCCGACCGCTGAGCCCCGCCCGCCGCGACGTCGCGCTGGACTTGCTCCCCGCCCCATGCTGACCCCGCCCCCGGACAGGGGAGGGCGCGTCATGGGCAAATGGCTGAAACGGCTGGGACTTCTGGTGCTGGTGCTGGCGGTGCTGGCGGGGGGCGCGGCGCTCTGGAAGCGCGAGGAGATCGCGCGCCTGATGGCGGTCAACTCGCTGTTCGCCCCCGACCGGATCGTCGGGAACTTCTCGCACATGGACCGCGCCTTCCTGACCGCGCCGGTGCCGCGCGGCGCGGGCGCCGTGACCCCGCTGCCCGCCGCGACGGAGGTGCCGCTGCCCGAGGGGGCCGAGGCCTGGATCGATGCGCGCAGCATCACGGCCCTCGTCGTGCTGAAGGACGGTGCGGTGACCCACGAGAGCTACCACCTGGGCACCGGGCCGGAGGACCTGCGCATCTCGTGGTCGGTCGCCAAGAGCTTCCTGTCGTTGCTCTTCGGACAGTTGCACGCCGACGGCACGATCCCGGACCTCGACGCGCAGGTGACGGCCTATGCGCCCGCGCTCGTCGGCAGCGCCTATGACGGGGCGACGATCCGGGACGTGCTGCAGATGGAAAGCGGCGTCGCCTTCAACGAGGACTATCTGTAAGCGCGACGCCGCCCCCCTCCTGCCGTTGGTGAGCTGAACGGGCCAATCTCCGCGCGCATGGGCGTTGGAGGTTTGGGCTTGGAACGAGACGGCGAAGTGGGCGTCCATTTGGACGGCCCAA
>JAUHZL010000313.1 GCA_030425945.1 Alphaproteobacteria bacterium
AAAGCACCGCGCCTGACGCCCCTTGCCGCCGCCCTGCCCTCGACCGTGCCCTTCGTGGGACCGGAAACGCAGGAGCGCGCCTCGGGGCGGGTGTTCACCGCCCGGCTGGGCGCCAACGAGAGCGTCTTCGGCCCCTCGCCCCGCGCGATCGAGGCGATGGCCCGCGCCGCCGGAGAGGCGTGGATGTACGGCGACCCGGAGAGCCATGACCTGAAGCAGGCGCTCGCCGCCCATCACGGGGTGGACCCCGCGCATGTGGTCGTGGGCGAGGGCATCGACGGGCTGCTCGGCTATCTCGTCCGGCTGCTGGTCGCGCCGGGCGACGCGGTGGTGACCTCGGACGGGGCCTATCCGACGTTCAACTTCCACGTCGCGGGCTTCGGCGGCGTGCTGCACAAGGTGCCCTACCGCGACGACGCCGAGGACCCGGAGGCGCTGGTGGCGAAGGCCGCCGAGACCGGCGCGAAGCTGGTCTACCTCGCCAACCCCGACAACCCGACCGGCAGCGTGCATCCGGCCGCCCGGATCGAGGCGATGGTGGCCGCGCTGCCCGAGGGCACGCTGCTGGTGCTCGACGAGGCCTATATCGATACCGCGCCGCCCGGCACCGCGCCCGCGATCGACCCGGCAGATCCGCGGGTGATCCGGTTCCGCACCTTCTCGAAGGCGCACGGGCTGGCGGGGGCGCGGGTCGGCTACGCGCTCTGTGCCCGGCCGCTGGCGCAGGACTTCAACAAGGTGCGCAACCACTTCGGGATGAGCCGGATCAGCCAGGCGGGCGCGCTGGCCGCGGTGCAGGACCAGGCGTGGCTGGCGCATGTGGTGGCGCAGGTCGCCGCCGCACGCGAGGAGCTTGGGCGGATCGCGGCGCGGCACGGGCTGACGGCGCTGCCCTCGGGCACCAATTTCGTGACGATGGACGCCGGGCGCGACGGGACCTTCGCGCGCGCGCTGGTGGGCGCGCTGGCGGAGGCGGGGATTTTCGTGCGGATGCCCTTCGTGGCGCCGCAGGACCGCTGCATCCGCGTCTCGGCGGGGCGGCCGGAGGACCTGAGAGCCTTCGAGGCGGCGCTGCCGGGGGCGCTGGCGACCGCCGCCGCGCGGGTCGCGGGCGGCTGATCGGACGCGCCCCGCGTTCACGAAAATTCGTCGTGAAATAATCTTTCGATTTGCTACCGTTTGCCGCAGGATGGGCGCAGGCGGAGGCGACGCGATGCACGATTACAAGGGGCTGGGCCGGGTCGAGGATTACACCGACGCGTTTCTCGTCAGCTTCGGCATGCTCGTCTTCATGCTCCTGATCGCGCTCTGGGCGATGCTCGGCTATCCCGCCGCGCTGGCGGCCGCCTTTCTCGGCGACCGCGTGATGCGGCGCGCGGCGCGGGCGCGTTAACGCCCGGCCAGAACCGCCGCCGCGGCCGAGAGACCGCCCGCCTCGTGCGGGATGTCGAGCGCGCGCAGGCCCGCCTCGATCACGCCCAGCACGCCCATCAGCCCGTGCGCGTTGATGTGACCCATGTGGCCGATGCGGAAGAACCCGTGCGAGGCCTCCGATCCGGGTGGGGCCATGCCGAGGCCGATGCCGAGGGTGACGCCGGCCTCGCGCTCGGCCCAGGTCCGAAGCTCGGTCGCCTTGGGGCTGGGCAGGCGCAGGGCGGTCACCGAGTGGCCGCGCGTCGCCGGGTCGGCCATGTTCAGCGCGATGCCGCCGGGCACCGACCAGGTCTCGACCGCGGCCCAGAGGGCGCGGGCGAGGATCGCGTGCCGGGCCCAGACGTTCTCGAGCCCTTCCTCGTGCAGGATCATGTCGAGCGCGGTGCGCAGGCCATAGAGATGGTGCGTCGGCGCGGTGCCGCAGAAATACTGGTAGTACTCGGTCGGGCGGGTGCGCGGCACCCAGTCCCAGTAGGACGAGACGGCGGGCATCGCGGCGCGCACGGCATCGGCCTTGTCGTTGAAGAAGACGAAGCCGAGGCCGGGCGGGGTCATCAGGCCCTTCTGGCAGCCCGCGACCATCACGTCGGCACCCCAGGCGTCCATCTCGAAGACGTCGCAGCCGAGCGAGGCGATGCAATCGACCATCAGCAGCGCGTCATGGCCTGCGGCGTCCATCGCGGCGCGGATCGCGGCGACGTCGGACTTGGCCGAGGAGGAGGTGTCGACCTGCACGATCAGGACGGCCTTGATCCGGCCCTCGGTGTCGGCGCGCAGGGCAGCCTCGGCGCGGGCGGGATCGATCGGGGACTGCTTGCCGAAGTCGATGACCTCGACCTCGACGCCCAGCCGCGCGGCCTGTTCGCCCCAGCCGAGACCGAAGCGCCCGGTGGCGAGCACCAGCGCCTTGTCGCCCGCGCCCAGCACGTTGGCGAGCGAGGCCTCCCAGGCGGCATGGCCGTTGCCGATGTAGATCGCGGCGTGCCCATCGGTGCGGGCAACGGCCTTGAGATCGGGGAACAGCGAGCGGGTGAGGTCGTGCAACTCGCCGGTGTAGATGTTCGGCGCGGCGCGGTGCATCGCGTTCAGCACGCGGTCCGGCATGATCGAGGGGCCGGGGATGGCGAGCACGGAACGGCCGTGGGCGAGGCTGGGGCGGTCAGGGGCGGTCATGGGGCGAAGTCCTGCGGAAAGCGGCCCGTCCGAGGTAGTCCCCGGGGCGGAGAGGGTCAATACGCCTGACCTGCCGGGAGCCCGCGCGGCGGCGTCGGCTTGCCCCGGACCGGCATCCGGGCTAGGACGCCGCGACCGTTTCAAGGGACAGACCCCGCCGCATGAAAGCCCTGATCGACCGCAAGCTGAAAGCCTGGGAGGTTGCCCTGCGGTCGTCCTTCGGCAACGACATCACGACGCCCGCGATGCGGCGCCGCGCGATGCTGGACTTTCACGTCTTCGACCACGCCATCCTGCGCACCGTCTGGACCAATTTCGACGAGGTGGCGCCGGGCGTCTACCGCTCGAACCAGCCGGACCCGGCGCGCTACAAGGCGCTGGCGGACCGCGGCATCCGGACGATCCTGAACCTGCGCGGGGTCAGCCCGCATTCGCATTACCTGTTTGCCGAGGAAGCCTGCGCCGCGCACGGGCTGACCATGGTCACGGTGCCGCTGGAGGCCCGCAAGCCGGTCGAGCGTGCCCGGCTGCTGGAGTTGTTCGAGGCGTTCCGCACCATCGAGAAGCCCTTCCTGATGCATTGCAAGTCGGGGGCGGACCGGGCGGGCCTCGCCTCGGCGCTCTACCGGATGGTCATCATGGGCGACGGGGTGGAGGCCGCGCGCCGTCACCTCGGGGTGCGTTACGTCCACCTGAAATGGTCCAAGACCGGCATCTGCGACCACCTGCTCGACGTCTACGCGGCGCGGGCGGCGCAAAGCCAGATCGGGATCGAGGAGTGGATCGCCACCGAGTACGACCCGGAGGAGCTGGCGGCCTCGTTCGCGCGCAAGCGGGGCCGGACCCCGTGAGCGGCGAGGACGCCCGGCCCGGCCTCGCGGCCCGTGTCTGGCGCGACGCGCTGTCCTCGCAACGCGGCCTGCTGATCGTCGCCTTCGTGCTGATGGCGATCGAGGGCGGGATGCTCGGCGCGCTGTCCTACCTGCTGAAACCGATGTTCGACGAGGTGTTCGTCGCGGGCCGGATGTCGGCGCTGTGGGTCGTGGGGCTGTCGATCCTGGTCCTCTTCGTCGTGCGCGGCGGGGCCAGCGTGGGCCAGAAGGTGCTGCTGGCCCGGATCGTCGAGACCGGGGCGGCGGGCCTGCAGCACCGGGTGCTGGGGCATGTCATGCGCCTCGACGGGGCGTTCCACCAGGCCCACCCGCCGGGCGCGCTGATCGAGCGGGTGCAGGGCGACGTGATGACGACCAAGGAGGCGGGCATCGCGATCCTGACCGGCCTCGGGCGCGACATCATCGGGGTGGTGTCGCTGCTGGGCGTGGCGATCTGGGTCGATCCGGTCTGGACGCTGGTCGCGCTGATCGGGGTGCCGCTGCTGGTCGCGC
>JAUHZL010000314.1 GCA_030425945.1 Alphaproteobacteria bacterium
AAAACAACGAGATACCGGCGGCGGGATGGCTGATGGCAACGGTGCGGGCGAGAGAGGCGAACATCTGTAACTCTTCTGATTTCGTGGTGACACCCTGAGGGAGGATCAGGGATGTTGATGTATCTGCCAGACTGTGATCCATATGAAAAACGAATGAATGTGATCTTCGACTTCAGGAGAATTGATATGCCGCGCAATCTGGACCTGACCGCCCTGCGCAGCTTCGTCGCCGTCGCGGAAACCGGCGGCGTGACCAAGGCGGCGGGGTTCCTGAACCTGACACAGTCCGCCGTCTCGATGCAGTTGAAGCGGCTGGAGGAGGGGCTGGGCCTCGACCTGCTCGACCGTTCGGGGCGCGGCATCGCGCTGACCGGCACCGGCGAGCAGTTGCTCGGCTATGCCCGCCGGATGCTGGCGCTGAACGACGAGGTGTATACCCGCCTCACCAGCCAGGAGTTCGAGGGCGAGATCGCGCTCGGCGTGCCGCACGACATCGTCTACCCGGCGATCCCGCGCGTGCTGCAACAGTTCCACGCCGAGTTCCCCCGCGTCCGGGTGCAACTTATCTCGTCCTTCACCAACCGCCTGAAGCAGCTGCACCAGCGCGGCGAGTGCGACGTGATCCTGACCACCGAGGACCAGGCCGACGCGGGCGGGCAGACCCTGCTGACCGTGCCGCTGGTCTGGATCGGCGCGCCGGGCGGCAGCGCGTGGCGCCAGCGGCCGCTGCGGCTGGCCTTCGAATACGGCTGCATCTTCCGGCATGGCGTGCAGCAGGCGCTCGACCGGGCCGGCATCCCGTGGGAAATGGCCGTCGAGAGCGATTCGACCCGCACGGTCGAGGCCTCGGTCAGTGCCGATCTCGCCGTCCATGCCAGCCTCGAAGGGACCGCCCCGCCCTATGTCGAGCGCATCGCGCATAACGGGACGCTGCCGCCGCTCGCGTCGAAGCAGATCAACCTCTACCGCGCCCCGCTGACCGAAGGCACGGTGACCGACCGGCTCGTCGAGCTGATCGGGACCGCCTACAAGGCGCTCTGAGCCGGTCTCAGCCGGGAATGTCGATGACGATCTTGCCGGTGGCGCTGCGGTCGCGCAGGGCCGCCAGCCCCTCGGCCGCGCGCGCCAGCGGCAGGCGCTGCCCGATATGGGGATGCAGCAGCCCCTCGGCATGCCATCCGATCAGCGTCGCGAGGCTGTCTGTCAGCGGCGTCGGGTTGAAGGACAGGTGCCCGCCCCACCAGAACCCGATCACCGTGACGTTCTTCACCAGCAGGTGGTTGGCCGGGATCTCGGGCAGGCCCCCCGCGAAGCCGATCAGCAGGTAGCGCGCCTCCGAGCGGCAGGCCGACAGCGCGGCGCGGAAGCCGGGGCCGCCCACCGGGTCATAGACCACGTCCACCCCGCCCAGTTCCTTGCAGCGGGCGCGGATGTCGTCGGTTTCGGCGTCGAGCAGCACATGCGCCCCCGCCGCCTGCGCGAGGCGCAGCTTCCCGGCCCCGCGCGCCACCGCGATCACTCGCGCGCCCATCCGCGCGCCGATCTCGACCGCCGTCAGCCCGACCCCGCCCGCGGCGCCCAGCACGAGCAGCGTCTCGCCCGGTTGCAGCGCCGCCTTGTAGTGCAGCGCCATCTGCGACGTGCCGTAGGCCACCTGGAACCCGGCGGCGGTCGCGTCGTCCATCGTGTCGGGCAGGGGCAGGCAGATCCCGGCCGGGGCCACCGCGACCTCCGCCAGCCCGCCATGCCCGGTGAAGGCCGCGACCCGCTGGCCGGGCCTCAGGCCGGTGACCCCCGCGCCGACCGCCCGCACCGTGCCCGCGCATTCCATCCCCAGCGTGACCGGGAACGGGCGGCGGTCCTGGTACTGCCCCTTCGCCAGTAGGAGGTCGGCGAAGTTCAGCCCGCAGGCGCGCACCGCGAGGCTGACCTCGCCGGGGCCGGGCACCGGCTCGGGCAGGTCGGTCAGGGCGGGCGGGCTCTCGGGGGTGAGGGCGACGAAGGCTTTCATGGCGACTCCCGGGGGCTGGATTGGGCCAGCCTGCCGATGTCGCGCGGCGATGCAAGGCAGGGTTGCAGGCCATCGCAGAACGATACGCCAGAACGGGAATCTTTGCAAAATGCAATGCACAATGCGAAACACGCAAAAGGCGACTCGGATTACGAGGTTTTAAACCTTGTGTGGAAATCCGACCTTGGCCGCGCCGCCCGCGAAAATGCCCTGCGGGGGCGGGTTCCGGCCGCCCGATCCCGGCGCCGCGAAAAAATTTTCGGGCTACTCTGAATTTGGCACGCAACTTGCTGCAGAGAGGGGGCAAGCACAAGGAGACCCCGTCTTGAAACATCCCGTGGACGTTCACGTAGGCAAGCGAATCCGTCACCGGCGCTGGATGGTGGGCATGACCCAGCAGCAGCTTGCCGAGAAGGTCGGGATCAAGTTCCAGCAGATCCAGAAATACGAAACCGGGATGAACCGGGTCTCCGCCTCGCGCCTGTGGGAGATCGGCGCGGCGCTGACCGTGCCCGTCAGCTTCTTCTTCGAGGGTCTGGGCTCCAAGGCACAGGAGGCCGAGGCGACCGACCTGCCCGGCGATCTGCTCGCCGACAAGGAGGCGCTGGAGCTGATCCGGTCGTATTACGCGATCCCGGAAACCCAGCGGCGCCGCCTGTTCGACCTCGCCCGCGTGCTGTCCGACGCGGCCTGACCGGCGCTCTGCGCGCCATCTGACGCAGGCCCGCCCGGCTTGACCGGGGCCGGGCCTGCCGCCACACCGGACGGGGAACCGCCGCCCGACCGGAGACGCCCCGATGACCGCTGACCTCGCCGATCTCTGGCCCGTGGCCCACGCGCTGGCCGATGCCGCGCGCGTCGAGACGCTGCGCTGGTTCCGGGGCGGGGCGCTTTCCATCGACAACAAGGCCGCCGGCGGCTTCGACCCGGTGACCCAGGCCGACCGCGCTTCGGAGGCCGCGATGCGCGCCGTCCTCGCCCGCCTGCGCCCGGACGATGCGGTGCTGGGCGAGGAGCAGGCCGCGACCGGCGGCACCAGCGGGCTGACCTGGGTGCTCGACCCGATCGACGGCACCCGCGCGTACCTGTCCGGCACGCCGACCTGGGGCGTGCTGATCGCGCTCAGCGATGCGACCGGCCCGAAACTTGGCATCATCGACCAGCCCTATACCGGCGAGCGGTTCGCGGGCGGCGCGGGCGTGGCCCGGGTGACCGGCCCGCAGGGCGAGGCCGCGCTCCGCACCCGCGCCACGGCCCGGCTGGAGGACGCGGTGATCTTCACCACCTTCCCCGAGGTCGGCACCGAGGCCGAGCGCGCCGCTTTCCACGCGCTCGCCCGCGACTGCCGCCTGACCCGCTACGGGATGGATTGCTATGCCTACGCGCTGCTGGCGGCGGGGCAGATCGACCTCGTCGTCGAGGCGGGCCTGCAGGCCTATGACGTCTGCGCCCCGATCGCGGTGATCGAGGCGGCCGGCGGCATTGTCACCGACTGGCAGGGCGGCCCGGCGCACCACGGCGGCCGGGTGCTGGCGGCGGCCAACCCCGCGATCCACGCCGCGGCACTCGACCGGCTGCGGCAGGCGGGCGACTAGGGCGGGACGCCTTCGGCGAGAGTATTTTTGCCAAGAAGAAACAGGGGACGGCGCGATGCGGAGACTGCTGATCCGGGGGGCCGAGGCGGTCGTCACCATGGACGAGGCGCGCACCGAGCTGCGCGGCGCGGACGTGCTGGTCGAGGGCGGCGTGATCGCGGCGGTGGGGCAGGGCCTCGACACCGTGGGCGCGGACCGCTGGGAGGCGCGCGGCTGCGTGGTGACGCCGGGCCTCGTGAATACCCATCACCATCTCTACCAGACCCTGACCCGCGCGGTGCCGGGCGGGCAGGACGCGCTGCTCTTCGGCTGGCTGAAGACGCTCTACCCGATCTGGGCCGGGTTCGGCCCCGAGCACATGCGCGTCTCGGC
>JAUHZL010000315.1 GCA_030425945.1 Alphaproteobacteria bacterium
TCGGTCGCCTCGATGCAGGGCCGGTCCATGAACTCGATCGCCACCGGCAGGACGCCCGCCTTGATGATGTCGCTGACGCAGGCCCCGGCGACCTCGTTCGAGTCGAAGCCCATCAGCACCGGCCGCGCGCCCTCGGGCTTGCGCAGGATGCGCAGCGTGGCCTCGGTCACGACACCGAGCTGGCCTTCCGAGCCGCAGATCACGCCCAGCAGGTCCAGCCCGCCCGCATCGAGATGCGCGCCGCCGATCTCGACCACGGTGCCGTCCATCAGCACCATCGTGACGCCCATCAGGTTGTTGGTGGTCACACCGTATTTCAGGCAATGCGCCCCGCCCGAGTTCATCGCGATGTTGCCCGCGATGGCACAGGCCAGCTGTGACGAGGGGTCGGGGGCATAGAAGAACTCTTCCGCCTCGACCGCGCCGGTGACGCTGAGATTGGTGCGCCCGGACTGCACGCGGATGTAGCGGTCGGCGTAGTTCGTCTCCAGCACCCGGTTCAGCCGCGCCACGCCGAGGATCACCGAATCGGCCGTGGGCAGCGCGCCGCCGGCCAGCGAAGTGCCCGAGCCGCGCGGCACCACCGGCACGCCCTCCTCGTGGCAGATGCGCAGGACCGCGCTGACCTCCTCGGTCGACGACGGCAGCACCGCCGCCAGCGGCGGGCAGCGATAGGCGGTCAGCGCGTCGCATTCATAGGCGCGGGTTTCTTCGGGATCATGGATCACGGCATGATCGGGCAGCACCTCGCGCAGGCGCGCGACGATACGGGCCTTCTTGGCCATCACACCGGCGTTCGGCGTCGGCATCTGCATGATCGTCCCTCCCCATGGCGCGGTTATTGGTAAAAAAGTATAACCAATTTTCGCA
Organism: Alphaproteobacteria bacterium; assembly: GCA_030425945.1. GTDB lineage: Bacteria > Pseudomonadota > Alphaproteobacteria > Rhodobacterales > Rhodobacteraceae > Dinoroseobacter. The sequence continues at coordinate 871 of JAUHZL010000315.1, forward strand.
CCCGTCCAGACCTATCTTCGGACAGGACGCCGCGCCCCGCTGCGCCCGGGGTGCGGGAGGTCAAAAAAGGCCCCGCGCTTGCACGCGGGGCCCCTCACCAATGCCGACTGAAAAGGTCTCGGTGAAATTACTCGGCGGTGCCGATGCTGAAGAACATCGTCTCGCCGGAATGGTCGTCGACGCCGTCGTTGTCGGTCGACACCCAGATCGTGCCGTCCGGGGTGATCGCCAGGCCTTCGACCTTGTCGAGCACGTAGCCGCCGGTCGAGGTCAGCGCCGGGATCAGGTCGGCGACCAGCTCCTTCGACACCAACGGCAGCTCGCCGCCCAGCGCCGCCGGCACCATCTCGGCGGCCGGGATGCGGTAGACCTTCTTGGTCACCGCTGCGGTGCCGATCTGGTTGTCGCGCTCCACGACATAGACCCAGTCGCCGTGGGCGGTGATCTCCGACAGCCCGACCCAGCCGGTGGCGGGCTCGGCCTTCTCGTAGCGCACCGCGCCCCACTCGCCGGTCTCGATGTTGTAGGCGACCAGCTTCACGGTGTTCTTCGGGTCGTCCTTCCACTCGCGCTGGATGGCGATCCAGAGCGTGTCACCGATCAGCGTGATGCCTTCCGCGCCGAAGCGCACCTCGTTGGCCAGCAGCTCGGCCGGGAACGAGATCTCTTCCTCGATCTCGCCGTCCGGCGCGATCTTGTAGAGCGCGTGCGGCACCAGCCGGTCGGTGCGGCCTTCGGAGGCCACCCAGAAGTTGCCCTCGCCGTCGAGGGTGATGCCTTCCATGTCCAGCTTCTGCGCCGGACGACCCGCGCGCGTCACCGGGATCGCGGCCACGATCCGCGCCGGGGTCTGGCTCGGGTCGATGTGGAAGATGGTGGGCTGGAAGCCGTAGAAGCTGTCGTTGACCGCGTAGATCGTGCCGTCGGGTGCGCCGACCATGCCCGAGTTCGCGCCCCACCCGATCAGGGTGTCGGCACCGGCCGAGGTCAGGTGCGGATAGACCGCCGGGGCGTCCTGGTACTGGTAGACCATGACATGCGCGCGGGCCGCGCCGTCCTCGAAGCCGTCGAACTCGTTGGCGGTCGCCAGCAGGCCGCGCTCGGGGATGGCGATCGCGCCTTCCGGCGAGATGCCCGAGGGCAGCAGCTGCTTCAGCACCGGCGCGGTCGGGTCGGTGACGTCATAGACGCCGACGATCGAGGCGCGCTCGGACAGCAGGAACAGGTAGGGCGTGCCGTCGAAGACCGCGAATTCCATGCCCTCCGGCTCGACACCCTTTGCGTCCGAGCGGCGGTCCGGGTAGTGGCCGATCTGCACGATGGCATGCTCGAAGCTGGGACCGCTTTCCCAGACCAGCGTGCCGTCCTTGCGGAAGATGGTCATGCCGCGCGACCCGCCGTCCATGTCGCCCTCGTTGGCGATGGCGAAATGGTCGTCGTCGATCCACTGCAGGCCGTCCGGCTCGCGCAGGCGGCCCGGCTGGCTGTCGGTGAACAGAAGCGCTGCGCGCTCGTCCTGGGTGTCGATCCCCTCGAGGTCCACCGCCCCGGCCGGGAAATGCGACACGACCGAGCCGTCGCGGCCCAGCACCACGATGTGGTTGTTCTCCTGCATCGTCACGGCGGTCTCGCCGAGGCCGTTGATGTCCACGAACTCGGGCTCCGGATCCTCGCCCGCGATGTCGGCCAGGCCCGTCACGTCGGCCTTGATCATCGTCGCGCAGTCGATGGCGCCGTCCACGATCGGGAACAGCGCGACATACCCCGCGGGCATCTGCGGCACGCGCCCGTCGCCGAGGTCCTCGTCGCGCTCGTTCTCGACGGCGACCGCCAGCAGCGAGCCGTCCTTGGCGATGGCGGTCGAGTCGGGCTGACCGCCGAGGTCGCAACGCCCGGTCTCGGTCATGGTGGCAACGTCCACGATCTTCACGAAGCCCGAGGGCGCGGTGTAGCTCTCGGAGGTGTTCACGCCGACGAAGGCGGTGGTGCCGAGGATCGACACGGCGGTCGGCTCGCCGGCCATCTCCATCACGCCCTTCGGCTGCGGGTTGGCCGGATCGGTGATGTCGATCGCGCCGATCACGCCCGCCGGGCTGTCGGTGTAGACCAGCGTCATGCCATCGGCGGTCGCCGCGATGATCTCGGCCGAGGTCTCGTCCGGGGCATCGCCCGCGAAGTTCGAGGCGACCGGGAACGAGGCCACGCGGTTGAAGTTCATTTCGGCCAGGGCCGGGGCAGCGGTCAGGCCGACCATCGCGGTCGTGGCCATCAGCAGGCGGACGGACATGGAGAGACTCCCTTGCTAGTGTCCCGGCGTCAGTGCCGCCGCAACGCAACGGGCGCATTACAGGGGCGTGTCGGTTTCGTGACGCTGGGCAGGTCCCCCTCCCCCGCTAAAGTCGGGGACGTCACACCGGGAGGCCGGACCGCTGCCGCTGGAAATCCGCGACGACCTGCGCCGCGCGCGCCTCGACGGCACCGAATTGCCCCTCGGGGCGCAGGCGTTCGACGTGCTCGCCTACCTGCACGCCCATGCCGACCGCGTGGTGACGAAACAGGAGTTGCTCGACGCGGTCTGGTCCGGCCTGATCGTCGAGGAAAGCAACCTGACGGTGCAGATCGCCGGCCTGCGCAAGGCGCTCGGGCGGCAGGCGATCCAGACCGTCCCCGGTATCGGCTACCGGCTGACCCTCGACGCGCCCGCCGCCCTGCCCGACACCGGCGCAGCCCCGCAGGTGCCCGACATCCCGTCGCTGGCGGTGCTGCCCTTCACCAACCTCACCGGCAGCGCCGACCGGGGCTATCTGGTCGATGGCATCGTGACCGAGATCACCACGGCGCTCAGCCGGGTCTCGGGGATCTTCGTGATCTCCTCCACCTCCAGCTTCACCTACAAGGGCCGCACCGTCGACCTGGCCGAGGTCGGGCGCGACCTGGGCGTGCGCTACGTGCTCGAAGGGTCGATCCAGCAGGCCGGGCAGCGGCTGCGCATCTTCACCCAGCTGGCCGAGGCCGGAACCGGGCACACGCTCTGGCAGGAGCGGTTCGACGGCAGCACCGACGACATCTTCGAGTTGCAGGACGAGGTCGCCGCCCGGGTCGC
>JAUHZL010000316.1 GCA_030425945.1 Alphaproteobacteria bacterium
AAGGAGAACATAATCCGCCTGCTCAATGGCACCGAACCGAAGATTGGTGCCAAGAATTGAGAGACGGATCATGGGCTTCACGGCTGCTGTTGCGAGCTGCTATCTCAAGTTTCTGACCTTTTCCGGCCGGGCCCCGCGCTCGGAATACTGGTGGTTCATCGTTTTCCAGCTGCTGATGGCCACCGCCAGCGTGGTCGGCATGATGCTGTGGCTGATGTCCGGCGGTCAGCCCGACACCTCGAAACTGGCCTATCTCCAGACGGCCGAGGCGAACATCGTCTACCTCGTTTTCTGGGCGTTGCTCTACATTCCCGGTCTTTCGGTGACGGTCCGCCGCCTGCACGACATCGACCGCTCCGGCTGGTGGTTCTGGATCGTGCTCGTGCCGCTGCTGGGCCCGATTATCCTGCTGATCTTCATGGTCCTGCCCGGCTCCGCCGCCCGCAACAGCTTCGGTCCCGACCCGCTGGGTCGCGGCACCCGCCACCCCGCTGCGGAACTTTATGACGGCGCGGCCTATACCCCTGCGAAGGCGCGGAAAAACAAGCCGCAGGTCCGGCTGCCGCGCGGCATGACCGCCGGCAAGTCCGAGGCCGAGCGCCGGGCGGAAATCCTCGAGTACTACCGCAAGAACGTCACCCGTCAGCCGACCTGACGCTCGACAGGTTCGCGGGGCTCTGGCAGTCTCCCGTCACCCAGGGCGAGGGGGGACCGCGCATGAATTTCCAGACCGCCGTTGCGACGTGCCTTCGCAACTACGTCACCTTCTCCGGACGGGCGAGCCGCCCGGAATACTGGTACTTCTTCCTATTCTCGATCCTCGTCAGCCTCGGCCTGTCGATCCTCGACAGTGCGATGTTCGGCCCGATGGACGGCATGGGCGGCGGCAATGGCCCGCTGGCCAGCCTGTTCTCGCTGGCGATCTTCCTGCCCTCGCTGGCCGTTGGTGTCCGGCGGCTGCACGACAGCGACCGATCCGGCTGGTGGCTGCTGCTGGTCCTGATCCCGGTGCTGGGCTTCCTGGTGCTGATCTACTTCTTCGTCCAGCCCGGCACCAACGGCCCCAATCGCTTCGGCCCCGGCCCGGGGCGCGCAGCCAACCGTCCCGACGCCCCGGCAGACCGCCGGGACAGCTACAGCCGCTCGAACATCCCGCGCGTGGACCGCGACGACGACTGATCCGTCAGTAGCTGTACTCGGCGTAGATCCGGTCCAGATCGCCGTTCCAGTCCCCGGCGTAGTGCGCCAGCAACTCGTCCGCCGGGGTCTGCCCCGACTCGAGGCTTTCCTTCAGCGCGTTCAGGAAATGCGTCTCGTCCGGGATCAGGCCGCCTGCGCCGGGCCGGGCCCGGGCCGCCAGCCCCTGCTCGGCCAGTGCCACGGCCTGCCGGGCGAGGTCGTGCATCCGGATGCCGTTGACCTCGGCGGCGAGCCCGTCGACCGACGCCGCCACCCGCAGACCCTCGCGGGTCTCGGCATCCCAGCCCTTCACCAGGTCCCAGGCCGCGTCGAGCGCCCCCTGGTCGTACATCAGCCCGACCCAGAAGGCAGGCAGCGCACAGAGCCTGCGCCACGGACCGCCGTCGGCCCCGCGCATCTCGATGTATTTCTTTACCCGGGCTTCCGGGAAGAGCGTGGTCAGGTGATCGGCCCAGTCGCTGAGCGTCGGCTTCTCGCCGGGCAGCGCGGGCAACTCGCCCTTCAGGAAGTCGCGGAACGACTGGCCCAGCGCGTTGATGTACGTGCCGTCCCGGTAGACGAAATACATCGGCACATCGAGCGCATGCTCGGCATAGGCCTCGAAGCCGAAGCCGTCCTCGAAGACGAAGGGCAGCATCCCGGTCCGGGCCGCATCCAGGTGCCGCCAGACCCGGCTGCGCCAGGACTTGTGCCCATTGGGCTTGCCCTCGAAGAACGGCGAGTTGGCAAAGAGCGCGGTCGCCACCGGTTGCAACGCCAGCGCGACGCGCAGCTTCTTCACCATGTCCGCCTCGGAGGCGAAGTCGAGGTTTACCTGCACCGTGCAGGTCCGCCGCATCATCTGTTTGCCCGAGGTGCCGACGGTATCCATGTAGGCATCCATCAGCTTGTAGCGGCCCTTCGGCATCAGCGGCATCTGCTCGTGCGTCCAGATCGGCGCCGCGCCGAGCCCGATGAACCCCGCGCCGATGTCGTCGGCGACGGCCCGGACCTCGCGCAGGTGCTCGTTCACCTCGTCGCAGGTCTGGTGGATGGTCTCCAGCGGCGCCCCCGACAGCTCCAGCGCGCCGCCCGGTTCGAGGCTAACGTTCGCCCCGTCCTTCTGCAGACCGATCAGCGCCCCGCCCTCGCGCACTTCGGCCCAGCCGTAGCGGTCGCGCAGACCTTCGAGGACCGCCTCGATGGAACACGGGCCGGCATAGGGCAGCGGCGCGTGATCCGCCTTCACGTAGCCGAACTTCTCGTGCTCGGTGCCGATGCGCCAGTCATCTCTGGGTTTGCAGCCTGAGGCGAGATAGGCCGCGAGCTGGGCGTGATCCTCGATCGGACCCCCACCGGATTGCGGGATGGACATGGGGATGTGTTCCTGTGCTCGCCTGTCGTGGAGGACAGGACTGAGGTTTCAACGGGGCCCTGTCAAGGCGCGCTCGGTGGTGCGCCGCCACACAGTCTCTGTGCCCTGATCCACGGCGCGGCCAGCCGCCGCGAGGCGCGCCAGAAGGCGTTCGGCGCCAAGCCCCGGCAGGCTGGCGAAGGCATCGAAGAGCTGCTCGGCCCCGACGGCGCCGTGCGGGATCGTCAGCAAGCCGCTGTCGCCCGCGACCAGCACCCAGACCCGGTGCGCCCCGTCGTGACGCAGGCGAATCTCGGTCAGGGCACCCAGCGCGACCGACCCGCCGGACACCGGGCCGAAGTAGCGGATCTCGCCTTCGTCGACGCTGACCACGCCCGGCGCCTGCTCGCGGCCCCGGAACCGCAGCCGCCGCCAGCCGATCAGCGCCAGCGCCGCCCCGGCGACCAGCCCGCCGAGCGCGACGATCTGGACGGCCGGACCGGGCGCGCGCAGCAGAAGGGCCGAGAGGCCCGCCAGCACCAGCCCGGCCAGGACCTCGGACCAGCGGCGCAGGGCGGCCAGCGCCTCGGGGCGGAGAAAGCCGCTCACCAGTCGCCCAGCATCGACTGCCACAGGGTCAGGGCCGCCACCGCCGCCGTGTCCGCGCGCAGGATGCGCGGGCCGAGGCTGACGGGCGTGACGAAGGGCGCGGACTTCAGGCGCTCGCGCTCGGGGGTGGAAAAGCCGCCTTCCGGCCCGATCAGCACGGCCCATTTCGCGGCCGGAGGCGCGGACATCAGCGACGTCCGGGCGCCCACGAGGGCCTCGTCGCAGAACATCAGGCGGCGGTCGGACGGCCAGTCGGCCAGAAGCCGGTCGAGCCGAGCCAGGTCGGCCACGTCGGGCACGTAGGTGCCGCCGCATTGCTCGGCGGCCTCGACGGCATGCTGTTGCAGGCGCTCGCGGTTGATCCGCTCGGAGTTGGTGAACTCGGTGGTGACCGGCAGGATGCGGGCCGCGCCCATCTCGGTCGCCTTCTCCACGATGAAATCGGTGCGGGCCTTCTTGATCGGGGCGAACAGCAGCCACAGGTCGGGCGGCAGCTGTTGCGGGCCGGAGGCGGCACGCACCGACAGCATCCCGCCCCGGCGGCCGGTCTCGATCACCTCGGCGCGCCATTCTCCGTCGCGCCCGTTGAAGATATAGACGGGATCGCCGGGGTTGAGGCGCATCACCCCGAAGAGATAGTGGGATTGTTCACGGGTCAGATGGACCGTTTGCCCTTTGTGGAGGGCATCCGGTACATGCATCCTGATCTTCGGGGCGGCCATGAGGCAGTATCTATGACGAGCAAGAGCGGAACGCCAGACGGGAGCCCGGTCGCAGGAGCCGTCGCCGATGCAGTGTCGCAGAAC
>JAUHZL010000317.1 GCA_030425945.1 Alphaproteobacteria bacterium
TGACGATCCTTACCAGTACCGACGGTCAAAGCAATCTGCCGCGCTATTTCTCGCGTGCCTTCGATATCGCGCGTCGGTTGAATACCGGACGGTTGGACATGGTTTTGCCGGACGGGCGCAGGTTCCGTGCGGAGGGGCGGCATCCCGGGCCGATCGCCGAGTTGGATATTCACCACCATGACCTGTTTTCGCGCCTGATCCGGGACGGTGACCTCGGGTTCTGCGAGGCCTATGTCGACGGATGGTGGTCGACGCCGGATCTCCAGGCCTTCATGGACCTCGTGCACGCCGACAACGACAACCTGTTCGAGGGTTACCCCGGTGCAGGCCTGGTGCGGGCGTTCGAGCGGGTGCGTCACTGGCTGAACTCGAATAGCCGACGGCAGGCGAAGAAGAACATCTCTTACCACTACGATCTCGGCAATGATTTCTACGGGCTGTGGCTTGACGAAACGATGACCTATTCTTCGGCCATGTTCCGGAGCGGGCAGGAGCCGCTCGACGTGGCGCAGACCCAGAAATATGCGCAGCTCGTTGACGAGATGGGCGCGCAGCCCGGCGATCATGTCCTCGAGATCGGCTGCGGATGGGGTGGATTTGCCGAATATGCCGCCCGTGAACGCGGTTTGCGGGTCACCGGTCTGACCATCAGCGAAGAGCAGTACAAGTTCGCCGTCGACCGCATCGAGAAGGCGGGCCTGTCCGACCGGGTGTCCTTCAAGTTGCAGGACTACCGTGACGAGACCGGCGTCTACGACGGCATCGCCTCGATCGAGATGTTCGAGGCGGTCGGAGAAAAGTACTGGCCGACATATTTTCGAACCGTTCGCGAGCGTCTGCGACCGGGCCGGAATGCGACCCTGCAAATCATCACAGTGCAGGACGCGAGGTTCGAGGCGTATCGCAAGGGCGTCGATTTCATTCAGAAATACATCTTCCCGGGCGGCATGCTTCCGGGGCCGTCTGTGCTGAAAGAGCAGGTTCGCGCGGCCGGGCTTGAGGTGAAGCGCAGTATAGAATTCGGCGAGAGCTACTCGCAGACGCTGCGGCGTTGGCACGATACGTTCAACGAGCGCTGGAGTGACGTGCAGGCGCTCGGCTTCGATGACCGGTTCAAGCGCCTGTGGGACATGTACCTGACGTCCTGCGCGGCGACCTTCCATTACGGCAACTGTGACGTGACGCAGATCACGATCACCCGCAGCAGGTAACACCGTCATGCGGACCGCATCGACCCGGGACATGCCCACCGCCGCCAAGCTGGCGGGCGCGCTCGTCTTCGGGGGATGCGGCGCACTGGCGGCCCTGCTCGGGATCCCGACCCTGCCGGACGAGGTCGTGCCGGGCTACCTGTTGCCGCTGTCGGGGGTGACGGGCCTGTGGCTGGGCTGGGCGCTGATGGGGCGGTCACCGGGGCGGAATATTGCACAGGCGATCACGAACGGGGCCGCGACGGTGATCGCGATGGTGCTGTTCGTTCTGGTCGCGATCTCGTGCTGGGAGATGATCGAACGCTCCATGCGCCTGCGCTACGATGGTCCGGGCGAAGCGGTTCTCGATGTCGCGAACCTGCTGGTCTACTACGCGCGCTTCCTGGCGGTGCCGGGGGTGATCGCGGTCCTCGCCATCGGGGCGAGCCTCGGGGCGGTCGTGGTGTTTGCCGTCAGCCGGATCTGGAAGTGAGCGAAACCTTTTTCTTTTACGGCACCTTGCGTGATCCGGAGCTGCTGGCCATCGTCCTTGGTCGCAGCCCGGGGTCCCTGATCGAGGCCCGCTTGCCCGGCTATCGCGCGGTCTGGGCGGGGGGGGAAGCCTTTCCGATGATCGTCGAAGACCCGTCCTCGACCGCGCCCGGCGTGCTGTGCGAGGTGTCGGACGAGGAGCGCCGCCGACTGGACTTTTACGAAGGCGGGTTCGACTACGCGCCGACCCTGACACAGGTGGTCCGGGATGGTGCGAATGTTGACGCGCTTGTCTTCTTTCCGGTGCCGGGTCTCTGGACACCGGGATCGGCGTTCTCGCTGACCGACTGGCAGGCGCGCTGGGGGGCGATGTCCCGCCATGCCGCACGGGAAGCGATGTCGGCCTATCCGCAGACACCGGCGGCCACCATCGCCGCCCGCTTCCCCCAGATCCGGGCGCGGGCGCAGGCCAGGGTCAACGCCGAGAGCCCATCCGCCACCAATCCCGAGGGCACGCCGCCGCTGTCGGAGTTGCAGATCGCGGACCGCCGCGCACCTTATGACGGGTTCTTCCGGGTCGAGGAACTGGATCTCAGGTTTCCGCGGTTCGCCGCCGGGGTCAGCCCGCTGGTGACCCGGGCGGTCTTCGTCATGGCCGATGCCGTGACCGTGCTGCCTTACGACCCTATCCGTGATCGCGTGTTGCTTATTCAGCAGTTTCGCGTCGGGCCCTATGCCCGGGGGGATCGCACGCCGTGGATGCTGGAGCCGATCGCCGGGCGCATCGACGCGGGCGAAACGCCCGAAGCCACCGCCCGGCGCGAGGCCGCGGAGGAGGCCGGGCTGACCCTCGGCACGCTGCACAAGATCCCCGAAAGCTACCCGTCGCCGGGGGCGGTCAGCGAATATCTCTACAGTTTCGTGGCCGAGGCCGATCTGCCGGACGGGATCGCCGGGATATCCGGTCTTGCCTCGGAAGCCGAGGATATCCGCGGCTCGCTGCACGCCTTCGACGCGGTGCTGGAGATGGCCGACAGCGGCCAGTTGCGCGCGACGCCGCTCCTGATGTCGGTCTACTGGCTGGCCCGGCACCGTGACCGGCTGCGCGCCGCAACGCCGCGCCCGAAGGACTGACGTCCCTGTGAGGCCACGCGGGATCGGGTTGTGATCCCGCGGCCCGTTGCCTACACCTGTGCAACATCGTCACCGGAGGCCCCCATGCCCGTTCACGCCACCATGCCCGATGCCGTCGGGAACACGCCGCTGATCCGGCTCAACAAGGTCAGCGACGCGACCGGCTGCGAGATCCTCGGCAAGGCCGAGTTCATGAACCCCGGGCAGTCGGTCAAGGACCGGGCGGCGCTCTACATCATCCGCGACGCGGTCGCCCGGGGCGCGCTGCGGCCCGGCGGGACGATCGTGGAGGGAACCGCGGGCAACACCGGGATCGGCCTCGCGCTGATCGGCTCGGCGATGGGCTTCCGGACCGTGATCGTCATTCCCGAGACGCAGAGCCAGGAAAAGAAGGACATGCTGCGCCTCGCCGGGGCCGAACTGGTGCAGGTGCCGGCGGTGCCGTATTCCAATCCCAACAACTATGTCCGGTATTCGGGGCGGCTGGCCGCCGAGCTGGCGAAGACCGAGCCGAATGGCGCGATCTGGGCCAACCAGTTCGACAACACCGCCAACCGGCAGGCCCATGTCGAGACCACCGGCCCCGAGATCTGGGCGCAGACCGAGGGCCGCGTCGACGGCTTCATCTGCGCGGTGGGATCGGGCGGAACGCTGGCGGGCGTGGCGGCCGTGCTGCAGCCGAAGGGGGTCCGGATCGGACTGGCCGACCCCGAGGGCGCGGGCCTCTTCAAGATCTACACCGGGCAGGACAATCCCGGCAGCTCGATCACCGAGGGCATCGGGCAGGGGCGGATCACCGCCAACCTCGAGGGCTTCACGCCCGACCATGCCTGGCGCATCCCGGATGCCGAGGCGCTGACGCTGACCTTCGACCTGCTGGCGGAGGAGGGGCTGTGCCTCGGCGGGTCCTCCGGCGTGAACGTGGCCGGGGCGGTGCGCCTCGCGCGCGAGCTGGGGCCCGGGCACACCATCGTGACGATCCTGTGTGATTACGGGACGCGCTACCAGTCCAAGCTCTACAACCCTGACTTCCTCAAGGAGAAAGGGCTGCCGGTTCCCGCATGGCTTGACGCGCCGTCGCGCGCGGTGCCGGCGGTCTTCGAGACCGCATGATCCG
>JAUHZL010000318.1 GCA_030425945.1 Alphaproteobacteria bacterium
CCGAGGCGAAGAAGCGCGGCTCCAAGTCCGTCGTCCGCCGCGATGTCGTGCGCCTCGTGACCCCCGGCACGCTGACCGAGGACACGCTGCTCGACGCGCGCCGCCACAACTTCCTCGCCGCCCATGCTCAGGTCCGCGACGCGGGCGCGCTGGCCTGGGCCGACATCTCGACCGGGGCGCTGCACGTGATGACGGTGAGCCCGGCGCGGCTGGGGCCGGAACTCGCCCGGCTCGCCCCGCGAGAGGTGCTGCTGCCCGATCCCGCCCCGGAGCCCCTGCGCGCGCTGGTCGAGGAGACCGGCGCCCAGGTCACCGAGCTGGGCCGTGCCGCCTTCGACAGCACGAACGGGCAGGGGCGGCTCTGCGCGCTCTTCAAGGTCGCCACGCTCGACGCCTTCGGCAGTTTCGACCGGGCCGAGATCGCCGCGCTGGGCGCGCTGGTCGACTACCTCGACCTGACCCAGAAGGGGAAACTGCCGCTCCTGCGCCCGCCGCAGCGCGAACAGCCGGGCGAGGTCATGCAGATCGACGCCGCCACGCGCCGCAACCTCGAACTGACGCGCAGCCTGACCGGCGACCGGGGCGCCGCGCTCCTGTCGGTGATCGACCGCACCGTGACCGCCGGCGGCGCGCGCCTGCTGGAGCGCCGCCTCAGCAGCCCCTCGACCCGCGCCGACACCATCGCCGCGCGCCTCGATACCGTCGAATTCTTCCTGCAAGACCCTAATCTTGCTGAGAAAACGCGCGCTGCGCTGCGGCAGGTGCCCGACCTCGACCGCGCCCTGTCCCGGCTTGGCCTCGACCGCGGCGGTCCGCGCGACCTCGCCGCGGTCCGGGGCGCACTGACCCAGGCCGCGGCGCTGCACGCGCTGCTGCCCGACACCGCGCCCGACCTGCTGGCCGCCGCCCGCGCCGACCTGACCGGCCTCGACGCGCTCCTCGACCGGCTCGATGCCGCGCTGGTGGCCGAGCCGCCGCTCCTGATCCGCGACGGCGGCGCCATCGCCCCGGGCGTGGACCCCGACCTCGACGAGGCGCGCAGGCTCCGCGACGAGGGCCGCAGCGTCATCGCGGGCATGCAGGCCGACTTCGTGCGCGAGACCGGCATCGGCGCGCTGAAGATCAAGCACAACAACGTGCTGGGCTATTTCATCGAAACCACCGCGACCCACGCCGAGCGGATGCTGAAGCCGCCGCTGTCCGAGCGCTTCATCCACCGCCAGACCACCGCCAACGCCCTGCGCTTCACCACCGTCGAGCTCAGCGATATCGAGACCCGCATCCTCAACGCCGGGGCGCGCGCGCTCGAGATCGAGCAGCGCCTGTTCGCCACCCTGACGCGGGAGACGCTGGACGAGACCGCGCGCCTCTCCGCCCTGTCGCGCGCGCTGGCCGAGATCGACCTCGCCGCCGCGCTGGCCTGCCTCGCCCGCGACCAGGACTGGACCCGGCCCCGGATCGACGGCTCGCGCGCCTTCGCCGTCACCGGCGGGCGGCACCCGGTGGTCGAGGCCGCGCTGCGCCAGACCGGCACGCCCTTCGTGGCGAACGACTGCGACCTCTCCGGCGAGCCGGACCGCGTGTGGCTGCTGACCGGCCCGAACATGGCCGGTAAATCGACCTTCCTGCGCCAGAACGCGCTGATCGCCATCCTCGCCCAGACCGGCAGCTTCGTGCCCGCCGACAGCGCCCATATCGGCCTCGTCAGCCAGATCTTCAGCCGGGTGGGGGCGTCGGACGACCTGGCGCGCGGGCGCTCCACCTTCATGGTCGAGATGGTCGAGACCGCCGCCATCCTGAACCAGGCCGACGACCGCGCGCTGGTGATCCTCGACGAGATCGGGCGCGGCACCGCCACCTATGACGGCCTGTCCATCGCCTGGGCGACGCTCGAGCACCTGCACGAGGTGAACCGCTGCCGCGCGCTCTTCGCCACCCATTACCACGAGATGACCGCGCTGGCGGGACGTCTGCCGGGGGTCGGCAACGCCACCGTCGCCGTGCGCGAATGGCAGGGCGAGGTGATCTTCCTGCACGAGGTGCGCCCGGGCGCCGCCGACCGCTCCTACGGGGTGCAGGTCGCGCGCCTCGCCGGTCTGCCGCCCGCCGTCATCGCGCGGGCCAAGGACATCCTGCACCGGCTGGAGTCAGGCGAGGCGAACCGCGAAAAGGCCCGCCTCATCGACGATCTGCCGCTCTTTGCCGCCGCGGCCCCGCCGCCGCCCGCCCCGGTCCCCGCGCAGGGGCCGGGACCGCTGGAGGCGCGGCTCCGCGACGTGCTGCCCGATGCCCTGACCCCGCGCGAGGCGCTCGACCTCGTCTACGAGCTCAAGGCCCTGCTTCAGGAGGCCGGGCGCGACGACACCCCGACCTGAGCCGGGCGCAGCAGCCGCTCGTGCAGCAGGAAGCCCTCGGTCATCACCTGGATGATATGGCCCTTCGGCACGTCCGGCACCGGGGCCTCGAACATCGCCTGGTGCAGCTGCGGGTCGAAGGCATCGCCCGGTTGCGGCGCGATCCGCTCGATCTTGTGCTTGTGGAAGATGTTCAGCAACTCGCGCTGGGTCAGCTCGACGCCCTCCAGCATCGCCGCCGAATGCTCGCGCACGTTGTCGTCGGCGGCATCGAGCGCGCGCTTCAGGTTGTCGTAGATCGGCAGCAGGTCGCGCGCCAGCCGGGTGGCGCCATAGGCTTCGGCCTCGCGGCGGTCGCGGTCGGCCCGCTTGCGCACGTTGTCGGCCTCGGCCAGCGCGCGCAGCAGGCGGTCCTTCAACTCGTCCCGCTCGGCAACAAGCGCTTCGACATCCGGACCGACCGGCTCGGGACCGGTGTCGGCGGCAGGGGCCTCCGGGGCCGCCTCGGCGGCAGGCGCCTCCGGTTGCCCGGGCGCGGCCTCCGCCGGGTCGCCGTCCGCGACCTCGTCGAAAATGTTGTCTTCCTTCCGGGGGTTGGTCATGCGTGCCTCTTCCTTATGTCCGGTCGGCCAGCAGGCGGCCCACCAGTTGAGCCGTGTAGTCGACGATCGGTACGATCCGCCCGTAGTTCAGGCGGGTGGGTCCGATCACGCCGACGGCTCCGATGATCTTACGGTCCGCGTTCATATATGGGCTCACCACCAGAGAGGAACCCGAAAGTGAGAACAACTTGTTCTCCGACCCTATGAAAATGCGCACACCCTCGCCCTGTTCGGTCAGCGACAGGAACTCGGCGATGTCGCGCTTGCGCTCCAGGTCGTCGAACAGCTCGCGCACCCGCTCCAGCTCGACCGCTTCCGGCCCGTCGCCCAGCAGGTTGGCGCGCCCGCGCACGATCAGCCGTTCGCCGGATTCGCCCTTGTTCTCCCAGATCGCCATGCCGGTCTCGACCAGGTCGCGGGCCAGCACGTCCAGTTCCTGGCGGCGCGCGGTGACCTGCTCGGCGATGGCGCGCGCCAGTTCCGACAGCGTGCGCCCCTCGGCGACCGCGTTCAGGAAATTCGCGGCCTCGCGCAGCGACGCGGGCGTCTGGCCGGGCGGCGGGTGGAAGATGCGGTTCTCGACATGCCCGTCCGCGAAGACCAGCACCACCAGCACCCGCTGCGGATCGAGGCCGACGAACTCGATATGCCGGATCGGCGCCTCGTGCTTCGGCGCCAGCACCAGCGACGCGCCCCGCGTGATCCCCGACAGCGTGGACGAGACGCGGTCCAGCAGGCTCGCGACCTCGGTCTGCCCGTCCGCGCTGGCGTCGATCATGTCGCGGTCCTCGGCGGTCAGGTCGCCGATCTCCAGCAGCCCGTCCACGAACATCCGCAGGCCCATCTGCGTCGGGATGCGCCCGGCCGAGACATGCGGCGAGCCCAGCAGCCCGAGGTATTCGAGGTCCTGCATCACGTTGCGCACCGTCGCGGCCGAGACCTTTTCGCTCATC
>JAUHZL010000319.1 GCA_030425945.1 Alphaproteobacteria bacterium
AGACCGGCGCGACCTCGATCATCGCGGCGCGGTCCACCTCGTCGAAGGCGTCCACCATCTCCTGCGCGGTGGCGCGGTCGAGACCCAGCGCCTCCAGCGCCGAGCGGCCCATCCGCAGGCTGCTGTCGTAGGTCTCGCGCACGATGTCGCGGCAGCCCGCCGCCCACAGCTCGTAGACATGGTGCCGGTTGATCGCCCGCGCCATGACATGCACGTTCGGGTAGGCGTGGCGGACGTATTTGACCAGTGCGGTGATCTGCTCGGCGTCGTCGAGCGCCACGATCAGCACCCGCGCCTCGGCGATGCCCGCGGCTTGCAACAGGTCGGGCCGCGTCGCGTCGCCGAAGAACAGGCGGATGCCGAAGGTGCGCAGCGCATCGATCTGCCGCGAGGAATAGTCGATCATCGTGGTCCGGTAGCCTGCCGACAGCAGGATCCGGTTGATCAGCCCGCCGACCCGGCCCGCGCCCGCGATCAGGATCTGGCCGTCGCCGGGCATCTCGTCGGGGCCGCGCGCCTCGGCGGTCGCGAAGCGGGGCGCGATCACCCGGTCGTAGAGGATGAACAGCGCCGGGGTCAGCAGCATCGACAGCGCGACGACCAGCAGCAGGACATCGGCCAGAGCGGGTGGCAGCACCGCGTTCGACACCGTGAAGCCCAGCAGCACGAAGCCGAACTCGCCGGCCTGCGCCAGCCCCAGCGCGAACAGCCAGCGGTCGGCGCCCTTGAGGTGGAAGATCACGCCGAGCGCATAGAGCACGACGCCCTTGATCAGCATCAGGCCCAGCGTCAGCCCGACGATGGTGCCGAAGGCCCCGAACAGCAGGCCGAAGTCGATCGCCGCCCCGACCGTCATGAAGAACAGGCCCAGAAGCAGGCCCTTGAACGGGTCGATGTCCGACTCGAGCTCGTGCCGGTATTCGCTGTTCGCCAGCACCACCCCCGCGAGGAAGGTGCCGAGCGCGGGCGAGAGGCCGACGAGGCTCATCAGCAGGGCGATGCCGATGACCATCATCAGCGCCGTCGCGGTGAACAGCTCGCGCAGTTGCGCGGCCGCGATGAAGCGGAAGAGCGGCCGGGTCAGCACGCTGCCGACGAGGATGACAAAGGCGATGGCGCCCACGTTGATCAGCGCCAGTTGCCAGCCCGCCAGCCCGTCGACGAGGCTGAGCGCGCCGCCGTGACCCTCCTCGGCGGCGTGACCGCCGTGCACCGCGAGCTCGGGCAGGGCCAGCAGCGGGATCAGCGCCAGCATCGGGATCACCGCGATGTCCTGCGTCAGGAGCACGGCGAAGCTGCTCTCGCCGCCGTCGGACTTCATCAGGCCCTTCTCGCCCAGCGTCTGCAGCACGATGGCGGTGGACGACAGCGCCAGCACGAGGCCCACGGTCAGCGCGATGGTCCAGGGCTGGCCCAGCACCATCGCCGCCGCCGCGACCAGCACCGTGGTGCCCGCGATCTGGCCGCCGCCCAGCCCGAACAGCCGGGCGCGCATCTCCCACAGGCGGCGCGGTTCCAGTTCGAGGCCGATCAGGAACAGCATCATCACCACGCCGAACTCGGCGAAATGCTGGATCGACAGGACATCGACGTGCAGCAGCGCCAGCACCGGCGAAATGGCGATCCCCGCGATCAGGTAGCCCAGCACCGACCCGAGGCCGAGGCGGCTGGCAACCGGCACCGCCGCGACACCGGCGACGAGGAAGATGAAGGCGAGCAGCAGGAAATCGGTCATGGGCTGGATCCGGGCTGAGGGCGAGCGCCAGCAAAGCCTATCCCGCGCCGCCTGACCAGCGTGCCGTTGCGCCGGGACCTGCCGTTGGGGCTTCGGCCCGGCGCGGGTTGCGGCTATAGGGGGCCATGCTCATCGCCTTCAACAAGCCCATGAACGTGCTCAGCCAGTTCACCGACGAGGGGCAGTGGCCGGGCCTGAAGCGCTGGATCGACCTGCCGGGCGTCTATGCCGCCGGGCGGCTCGACCGCGACTCGGAGGGGCTTTTGCTGCTGACCGACGACGGCCGGTTGCAGGCGCGGATCGCGGATCCGAAGCACAAGATGGCGAAGACCTACCTGGTGCAGGTCGAGGGGGTGCCGGACGCGGTGGCGCTGGAGGCGCTGCGCCGGGGCGTGGCGCTGAAGGACGGCGTGACCCTGCCGGCGGAGGTGGCTCAGGTGGACGCGCCCGAGGACCTGTGGCCGCGCGAGCCGCCGGTGCGGGTGCGCAAGACGGTGCCCGACGCGTGGTTGCGGCTGACGATCCGCGAGGGCCGGAACCGGCAGGTGCGGCGCATGGTGGCGGCGGTCGGACTGCCCTGCCTGCGGCTGATCCGCTGGCAGGTGGGACCGTGGGCGCTGGACGGGTTGCCCCCGGGCGAGTGGCGGCATGAACGCGTCTGACGCCGTCGAGGTGCGCTCGGTCGCCGACCTGCGCGACTGGCTGGCCGCGCACCACGCCACTGCGGGCACGGTCTGGCTGGTCAGCTGGAAGAAGCACACGCCCCATTACGTCAGCACCGGCGCGCTGATCGACGAGCTTCTGTGCTGGGGCTGGGTCGATTCGGTGACCGGCTCGGTGGATGCCGACCGCTCGAAGATCCGCATCAGCCCGCGCAACCCGAAGTCGGCGTGGTCGGCGGTCAACAAGGACAAGGTGGCCCGGCTGCGGGCCGAGGGGCGGATGCAGCCCGCGGGCGAGGCGCTGATCGCGGCGGCGCAGGCGAACGGGATGTGGGGGTTTCTCGACGACGTCGAGCGGCTGGAGGTGCCCGGCGACCTCGCCACGGCGCTGGGCGATCTGCGCCCGGTCTGGGACGGCTGGCCGCGCTCGGTGAAGCGCGGGACGCTGGAGTGGATCAAGACCGCGAAGACACCGCCGACGCGGGCGAAGCGGATCGCCGACGTCCGGGACAGCGCCGCGCAGGGGCTCAGGCCCTCGCCGTTTCGCAGGTAGCGGCCTCAGGCCGGGCGCACCAGCCGCGCGACCAGCCGCCGGGTGACCGGGGCCACGATCAGCACGCCGGGAAAGGCCAGCGTCCAGGCCCCCAGCCAGTTGGTCATCCAGGTGCCGAACACGCCGTCGCCGAGGCCCATCACCCGCAGGGTCGAGAAGCCGGAGACAAGGCAGGACATCAGCCCCGACAGGATCAGCGCGAACAGGACCGGGGCCGCGCGGGCAGGGAACATGGGATCAGACCTCCAGCTCGGCGGACGGGATCACCGGGAAGAATGCCCCCCGCGAGACCAGCCCGAACCAGCGGGTGCCGTCATGCGCGCGATGCTCGCCGATGTCCACCAGCCGGTAGAAGCTCTTGCGGTCGATCAGCGCCTCCAGCCCGCGCCGCACCATGACATAGGGCGACGGCTCGCCGGTGGCGGGGTCGCGGGTCACGCGGATCGGATGGTCCGGCCCGGCGACCACGGTATCGCCCACGTTGGTGGTGAAGGTCAGGTCGGGCCCGTCCGGCCCCTCGGTCCGCTCGACATCGACGGCGACGAAGGGCGCGTCGTCCACGGTGATGCCGACCTTCTCGACCGGGGTGACGAGGAAGTACTTGCCGTCCTCCAGCTTCAGGATCGACGCGAAGAGCCGCACCAGCGGCGCGCGCCCGATCGGGGTGCCGAGATAGAACCATGTCCCGTCCCGCGCGATCCGCATGTCGAGGTCGCCGCAGAACGGCGGGTTCCACAGGTGCACGGGCGGCGGGCCCTTCTTGCCAGCCGCGCGCGCGGACGCGGCAATGTCGTCGGCGGACGGTTTCACGATGTTTTGTGAGCGCATTGCTTTTGCCATTCCTGCTGGAAGCGATACCTTGCCGGGAACGACGACGTAATTCCAGTGCGGAGCCCGACCATGACCGATCCCGAGACCCTTGTGACCGAGATCGAGGCGCTGGGCGCCCGCATGGCG
>JAUHZL010000320.1 GCA_030425945.1 Alphaproteobacteria bacterium
GCTGACCTTCGCGGGGATGCTGGCCGGGTTCATCGCGATTGCCGTGCTTACCCTGCCCGAGCACCGGCTGTTCCAGCGCCTGTGGAAGCCCGACTGGGAGGCGTTCTTCGCCGTCTTCCGCCTCGGCTGGCCGATCGGGCTGACACATCTCGCCGAGTCGGGCCTGTTCTCGGCCGCGACGATGATGATGGGATGGATCGGCACGGTCGAGCTTGCGGCGCACGGGATCGCGCTGCAGCTCGCCTCGATCACCTTCATGGTCCACATCGGGCTGAGCCAGGCCGCCACGGTCCGCACCGGCCGGGCCTGGGGCCGCGGCGACGCGGTGAACCTCATGCGCGGCGGCGTGATGGCGCTGGTGGCCTCGGCGGCCTTCGTCGGCGTCACCATCCTGCTGTTCCTGACCCTGCCCGAGCCGCTGATGGGCCTGTTCCTCGACCCTGCCGATCCGGACCGCCCGGCGGTGATCGGCGTGGGCGTGATGCTGCTGGCGCTGGCGGCCCTGTTCCAGCTGGCGGATGCGGCGCAGGTGATGGCGCTGGGCCTGCTGCGCGGCGTGCAGGACACCCGCGTGCCGATGGTGATCGCCGGGGTCAGCTACTGGCTGATCGGCGCCCCGGCCAGCGCGGGGCTCGGCATCTGGCTGGGCTGGGGCGCGGCCGACGTGTGGCTGGGCCTCGTCGCCGGTCTCGGGGCCGCAGCCCTGATGCTGATGGCGCGCTTCTGGGGCCAGCGGTTGTGGCTCTCGCAGATGGGCCTCGAGAGCGACGCCGCCGCCGCGACGTCCGGGCCCGCCCCGGCCGCCTAGTCGCGCCCGTTCAGGCGATCGGCCTTCTTCCGCACCAGCACCTGCCGCAGGTCGAACATCGCCAGCAGCAGCTTGTCGGTGACCGTGTCGAGCTCCTCGGGCGTTGCCCGGGTCTGCGCCCAGTGCGCGGTCAGGTTCAGCTGGTCGATGGTGCGGTGGATGTCGTCGAGGTCGCGGGCCGCTTGCAGGGCGCGGCGCTCGGCCAGCCAGGCCTCGATCACGGCGTGCTCCTCGGCGGTGACGACCGACTTGCCCTGCGCCTTGATCTCGCCGTTCCGGAGGTTGACGTTGGCGATCTGGTCGAGGTCGATCCGCTTCTGCCGGTTCTCGGGATCGACGCGGAACACGGCCGCCCCGTTGTCCTTCAGGCGAAAGTAGAGCTCGGGCAGGTCGACGGGCATGGCATCATCCGGGGTGTTCCGGGTGAAGGGTAGCGGGTTGCGCCCGGGGCGGGAAGAGGGCCTTGGCCCGGACCTGGGATCGCGGCAGGATGCCCGCGGAGGCCGGGAGGGAGACAGCCATGACCGAGATCGACGCGCTGGCGGACACGGTGCTGGGGGCGCTCGACGCCGGACGGCAGATCCCGCCGCTCAGCGGGCGGGACGGCGGGCTGAGCATGGCGCGCGCCTACGAGGTCGGCGCGGCGGTGACGGCGGCCCGGGTCGCGCGCGGCGCGCGGGTGGTCGGGCGGAAGATCGGCTTCACCAACGCCACGATCTGGGAGGAATACGGCGTCTCGGCCCCGATCGTCGGGCCGATGTACGACAGGACCGTCCGCCCGCTCGCGCCCGGCTTCGCGCTGGACGGGCTGCTGGAGCCCCGGATCGAGCCGGAGATCGCCTTCCGGATGTCCGCCGCCCCGGTTCCGGGCATGAGCCCGCGCGCTTTGATGGGCTGCGTCGGGGCGGTCTGCGCGGGCTTCGAGATCGTCCAGTCGCTCTATCCCGGCTGGCGCTTCGCCGCCGCCGACACCGTCGCCGCCTTCGGCTTGCACGGGGCTTTCCTGCACGGGCCGTTCCAGGCCGTCACGCCGGGATCGGAGGAGGACTGGACCTTCCGGCTGGCCGGGTTCGAGACGGTTCTGAGCAAGGGCGGCGGGGTGGCCGACGTCGGACATGCCCGCAACGTGCTCGGCGGCGGGCCGCTGGTCGCGCTGGCGCATCTGGTCCGCCTCGCCGCGGAGGAGCCCGGCGTGGCCCCCGTCGCGGCGGGCGAGATCATCACGACCGGCACCCTGACGCGCGCCCTGCCCGTCGCCCCGGGCGAGACCTGGCACGCCGAATTCGGCACGCTGGGCCTGCCCCCGATCGAGGTGCGGTTCGCCTGAGGGCGCTTACGTCAACCCCTCGCAGAACCGCTGGATGCGGGCGCAGGCGTCCTCCAGCAGCGCGTCCGAGGTGGCGTAGCTGATCCGGAAGGCCGGGCTCAGACCGAAGGCCGCTCCGAAGACCACTGCGACCCCGGTTTCCTCCAGCAGGGCGGTGGCGAAGGTCTCGTCATCCGTGATGACGGTCCCGCCGGCCGAGGTCTTGCCGAGGCAGCCGCCGATCGTCGGATAGACGTAGAACGCGCCCTCGGGCACCGGGCAGGTGATGCCGGGTGCTGCGTTCAGCATCGACACCACGAGGTCGCGGCGGCGCTGGAACAGGGCCTTGTTGCTCTCGATGAAATCCTGCGGGCCGGTCAGCGCCTCGAGCGCGGCATACTGGCTGACCGAACAGGGGTTCGAGGTGGTCTGCGACTGGATCTTGCCCATCGCCTTGATCAGCGCGACCGGCCCCGCCGCGTAGCCGATCCGCCAGCCGGTCATCGCGTAGGCCTTCGAGACCCCGTTCACCGTCAGCGTGCGGTCGTAGAGCGCCGGCTCCACCTGCGCCGGGGTGCAGAACACGAAGTCGTCGTAGACCAGATGCTCGTACATGTCGTCGGTCAGCACCCAGACATGCGGGTGGCGCAGCAGCACGTCGGTCAGCGCCTTCAGCTCGTCCCAGGTATAGCCCGCGCCGGTCGGGTTCGACGGCGAGTTGAAGATGAACCACTTGGTGCGCGGGGTGATCGCGGCCTCGAGCTGCGCGGGGGTCAGCTTGTAGGCGGTTTCCGGACCCGCCGCGACCGCGACCGGCTCGCCGCCTGCCAGCAGCACCATGTCGGGATAGCTGACCCAGTAGGGCGCGGGGATCACCACCTCGTCGCCGGGGTTCAGCGTGGCCATCAGCGCGTTGATCAGCACCTGCTTGCCGCCGGTGCCCACGGTGACCTGCTCGGGCGTGTAGGTCAGCCCGTTCTCGCGGGCGAATTTCGCGCAGATCGCGGCCTTCAGCTCGGGGATGCCGTCGACGGCGGTGTACTTCGTATAACCCGCATCGATTGCCGCTTTCGCGGCCTCCTTGATGTGGGCGGGCGTGTCAAAGTCGGGCTCGCCGGCACCCAGTCCGATGATATCCCGGCCCGCCGCCTTCAGCTCGCGCGCCTTGTTGGTGACGGCGATGGTGGGCGAGGGTTTCACGCGGGCGAGGCTGTCGGACAGGAACGGCATGGCTTTGAACTCCGGGGGAGGGCGGTTTGCACCTGAGGCGTCGGTCTCATAGGGTGCCGCCCGAGCCCGATCAAGCAGGAACACCGAAGGGAAGACCGATGACCGACACCAATGACTGGTTCGCACCGGAGAGCACCACGTTCGGCGACCGGCTCGCCGGCGCGCGCGAGGCGGCGGGACTGACGCAGGCCGAACTGGCGCGGCGGCTGGGCGTCAAGACCAAGACGATGCGTGCCTGGGAAGAGGACCTGGCCGAGCCCCGCGCGAACCGTCTGCAGATGCTGGCGGGCCTTCTGAACGTGTCGCTGGGCTGGCTTCTCAGCGGCGTGGGCGAAGGCGTGCCCGGACCCACGGAAGAGGTGGACCTGACGCCCGATCTGAAGGATATCCTGACCGAGATGCGCAGTCTCCGGGCCGAAATGGCGCGCAACGCCGACCGGCTGGCCCGACTGGAAAAACGGCTGCGCAAGAGCCTGGAGACGCCCCTGTGATGGACATTCCCCGCCCCGAGACCGGACCCGAAACCCACGAGCACAGGCTCAAGCGGATGCGGATGCGGTC
>JAUHZL010000013.1 GCA_030425945.1 Alphaproteobacteria bacterium
CTCGGTCCAACTCACCCCGAGGGCGCGGCGCAGCGCCAGCCCCGCGTCGGCGGCCTCCGCCGCGGCGGCGGTGCTCCAGACCGTCAGCTGGCCGCGCGCCACGATCAGGTCCTCGGCCTCCGCCACCTCGATCAGCGGGTTCAGCCCGGCATCGGCCTGCGCCAGCAGCCCCGCGAGGTGCCCGGCAATGGCGCGCGCCCGCCCGGCGCGGCAGTTCGCGAGAAAGGCCAGCATCCAGCCGGGATGGCGCAGCGCATGGGACCACGACAGCGCCAGCGGGCTGTCCCCGGAGGTCGCGAGGCGGGGCAGGTTGCGCAGCACCGAGGGGTCATTGACCGGCAGGCAGCCATAGGTCGCCAGCGTGCAGGCATTGCCCGAGCTTGTCCCCGAGCCCGGCGGGGCCGGGTCGATCAGGACCACCCGGTGCCCCCGGGTCTGCGCCCAGAGCGCCGTGCAGGTGCCGACGATGCCGGCCCCGATCACCGCGATGTCGAACCCGGCCATGTCCCCTCTCCGCCGCCCCGTTCCGGGCCCTGATCAAGCAGGACCGGGGCGCGGACGCAAGCGGCGCGCGCGCCCCGGAGCGGTGTCAGCGCAGCAGTTCGAGGGCACCCATGTCCACGCCGAGCGGCCCTGCGAGGTCCTCGATCGAGTCGTAGAGCAGTTGCAGCGCGTAGGCCGGGTTATGGACATGCGCGCCCGGATCGGCGGTCACCAGCTTCCAGTTGTAGGCCGCGCGCAGCATCCGGGGCGTCCAGCTCTTGTAGGCCACCGGCCGTCCGTCGGCGCTGTCGGCCGTCCCGTCATTGTTGGCATCGGCGAAGAAATACGGGTAGCGCGCGTCGTCGTAGACGATGCCGGTCCCCGCGATCTCGCGCCCGTAGTCGCCGACCATCGCCAAAAGGCGGGCCGCGTTGGCGTCGAGATCCGCGCGGATGCCCTTCGTGGTGTCGCCGCTGCCGTCATAGCTCTGGCGCGAGACGCGGATTGCATCCGGGTCGCCGGTCTGGTGGCAGGTCAGGCAGGTCGCCTCGGCCACCTCCAGCGTGTGCGGCTGGTGGCACGACGCGCAGGAGTTCAGCGGCCGGGCGTGGAAGAAGCGCCCGGCGTAGGTCTTGCCGTCGTAATGGACCCCGGCGCCGCCGTAGCCGCCCAACCATGTCGCGGCGGCGGTCGCGTAGTGCGGGTTGATGAAGCCCAGGTCCGGGTTGGGCAGGTCGTCGGCCCAGCTTCCGATCGCGTCCGCGACCGTGACCCCCGCCGTCCGGCCCTGGTGGCAGGTCATGCAGGCCGCTTCCGCGCCGTCGACCGGGTGCATCACGCCGCTCGGCATCCGGATCTCGGTGATCCGCGACAGGCCGGGGTTGTGGCAGGTCTCGCAATCGACGACCCCGCCGGTCTCGATCGGGCCGTCGGGAATGCCCGGCGCGCTGCCGTCGAGGCCGTGGAACGCCCGGAACCCCGCGCCCGAGTGGCAGACCGCGCAGACCGGGCGGATGCCTTCCTCCTCCTCGTCCCAGTGCCGGAACGCCTCGGCTGCGGCATCGGCATGGGCCGAGCGGAACCAGTCGGCAATCGCCGCGTTGTTCTTGATCTCGATCTCCTCGGGATTGAACGGCCCGGCCTCGGGAATCACGTAAGGCACGGTGGCCCCGGTTCCGAGCGGGGACGGGCTGTCGCTGTCGGCGCCCTGGGCCCGGACCGGATGGCCCTCGCTCAGAAGCAACAAGGCAGCGGCGAGCGCTGCGCCGAGGGTCAGGGCGAAGGGCAGGGTGCGCATGGCAGTCATCCTCGGGTTGAGTGGTGTCGCGCGCTTACGCTAGTATGCACACACAACCATAGCGGGCAACCGGAGGATTCCGTGTCCTGCCACACTGTCACAGCCTGATGGGCTTTCTCGCGCGCCACACCGGCCTCGCGCCTGTTGTCCCGACGCCGCCCGCCGTGGCGGAGAGCGTCCGTCCGACCGAGGAAGCCGCGCTCACGCCGCCCGGGCGGGCGGACCTGCGCGTGGAAATGCTGGTGGAGGAGGGCGCGCCGGTCGCCGAGGGCGCGCCCGTGGCCCGGTTGCGCGAGGCGCCCGAGGTGGTGCTGGTGGCGCCGATGCCTGCGCGGGTGGGACGGATCACGCTGCGGCCGGGGCGCAAGCTGACCGAGATCGTGCTCTTTCGCGAGGCGGGCGGCGATTCGGTCACCCATGCCCTGCCGCAGACCGGGGAACCGGGTGCGCTCAGGGCGCTGATGCAGGTCTCGGGCTTCTGGACGCGGTTGCGCCAGCGCCCGTTCGGTGTCTGGCCCGGCCCCGAGGACCGGCCCGCGGCGATCGCCGTGATGGCCGCGGACACCCGGCCGCATGCCCCCGATCCCGCTGCGGCGTTGGCGGGCGCGGAGGAGGACTTCGCCCGGGGCTGCCACGCGCTGGCCGGTCTGACGGAGGGTCCGCTGCTGGTCTGCGCGCCCGCGCCGCTGCCCGGGCTGACGGGCGTGCGGCATGTCCCGGTCGGGCCCCGGCATCCGCAGGGACTGGCCGGGATCTGCCTGCACCGCAGCTTCCCCGCGCGCCCCGAGCATCCGGTCTGGGACATCGCGGCGGAGGATGTCGTCCACCTCGGCCGCCTGCTGGCCACCGGGTCCCTGCCGCAGACCCGGCGGGTCACGGTCTCCGGGGCCGCGCTGACCGAGACCCGCACCGTCATCTGCCAGATCGGGGCCGACCTGCGCGGGCTGACCTACGGCGCGACCCGGCCCGGCCCGCACCGGCTGATCTCGGGCTCGGCCCTCGACGGGCACCCGGCGCGCTGGCTCGCGCCGTGGCACCGGCAGGTGACCGTGCTGCCCGAGGCCGCGCCGGTGAAGGCCCGGCACTGGTTCCTGTCGGCGCTGACCTCCAGCGCCCGGCCGCGCCCGGTGATCCCGACCGCGGCGCTCGACCAGTCGGGCGGCAGCGCGTTGCCGGTCATGGCGCTGCTGCGCGCGCTCAGCGTCGGGGATGACGAGACGGCAGTGGCCCTCGGCGCGCTGTCGCTCGTGGAGGAGGATCTCGCCCTGCTCGACTACGTGGTGGGCGGCGCACCGGCCCCGGGTGCGTTGCTCCGGGCCTGTCTCGACCGGGTCGCGGCGGAGGCGGGCGCATGATCCGGGGGCTTTGGGACCGCGAGACCGTGGCCCTGCTGCTGCTGGCCGCGCTGCTGCCGATGGCGCTGACCTGGCTGTGGTTCGGCGGCGTCGCCGCGCTGGGGCGGCTGGCGCTGGCGCTCGTGATTTCAGGGGGATGGCACCTGGTCTTCATGCTGGCGCGTGCGCAGCCGCCGTCGCTGTCGGGCGCGCTCGCCGCGCTTGCCGTAGCGATGCTGGCGCCCGAGGACCTCGGGCTGGTCCGGCTGGTGCTGGGCATCAGCTTCGGGGCGGTCTTCGGCGAACTGGTGTTCGGCGGCTGGGGCCGCAACGTGGTGCATCCGGCCACCGTCATGCTGGCCTTCCTCGGGTTCGGCTTCCCGGCCTTTCCCTGGCCCGATCTCGACCTGCCGGTGGTCTGGGCGGCGCTGCCCGCCGCTCTGATCGGCATCGCGGCGGGCGTGATGCCGCTGGGCGTGATCGGCGGCGCGGTGCTGGCGGGCGGGCTGGCGCTGGCGCTGGGCGTGCCGGGCGCGGCGCTCTGGCCCGCGGCGGCGGTGGTCCTGGTGCTGCTGGTCGCCGACCCTGTGACGAGCGCGCATACCCCGCTCGGACGCTGGCTGAACGGTGCCCTCTACGCCGGGCTGCTGGCGCTCTTCGCGCTGCACTGGGCGGACGCGGCCCCGGTCCAGATGGCGGTGGCGGCGGCGCTTTTGGCGGCGCTGGCGGCCCCGGCGCTCGACGAGGCGGCTCTGGCCCTCTGGAGCGCAAGACGACGGAGACGGCATGGCTTCTGATCCCCTTTCCCCGTGGCGGCGCCTGCTCGCCCTGCCGAACGAGAGCCGCACCAAGACCCTGGCGGTGGCCTTCGTCGTCTCGGCGGTCTGTGCGCTGCTGGTCAGTGGCGCGACGGTCCTGCTGCGCCCGATCCAGAGCGCCAATCGCGCGGCCGAGGAACAGGCCCGGATCGAAGCGCTGGTGCAGGGCATCCCCGGCATGGCCGAGCTGCTGGAGGCGTCGGGCGGCACGCTCAGCACCGTGGTCATCGACCTCGCGCGGGGGCGGGCGGCCACCGACGTGACCCCGGCGACGCTGGAGGCCGCGCTGGCCGATCCCGCCAACTGGACGGCGCTGGAGCCGGGCGCGGACCTCGCCGGGCTGGGCCAGCGTCCCGACTTTGCCCAAGTGTTCCTTCTGCGCGACGGCGCGGAGATCTCGCTGATCCTGCTGCCCATCGCGGGGGCGGGATATAACGGGCGGATCGAGGCAGTGCTCGCCTTGCGCGGCGACATGCAGACCATCGGCGGCCTGTCCGTCACCCGGCAGTCCGAGACCCCGGGCCTCGGCGCCCGGATCGAGGAGGCGGGCTGGCTCGCCGGGTTCCCCGGCACCCAGACCCGCGATCCCGACGGCACGCTGCGCTTTGCCGTGGCGCGCGGCGCGGCCGCCAGCGTCTACGAGGTCGACGGCATCACCGGCGCGACGCGCACCTCCAGCGCGGTCACGCGGATGGTGCGCTTCTGGCTCGGGCCGGACGGCTACGGGCCCTTGCTCGACGCGATCCGGCGGGGGGAGTTCTAGGCCATGCCCGCGCGCGCCTCGCTCTGGACCACCCTGACCGCGCCGCTTCTGCGCGAGAACCCGGTGACGCTGCAGATCCTCGGCATCTGTTCCGCGCTGGCGGTAACCACGACGCTTGAGACCGCGCTGACTATGGCGGCTTCGCTGAGCGTGGTGGTGACGCTGGCCGCCGGGATCATCAGCCTGATCCGGCGGCACATCCCGGACACGATCCGCCTGATCGTGCAGATCGTCATCATCGCCTCGCTGGTCATCGTCATCGACCAGGTGCTGCAGGCGTGGTTCTACGACATCAGCCGGGCGCTGTCGGTCTTCGTCGGGCTGATCACCACCAACTGCCTCGTGCTCGGCCGGACCGAGGCCTTTGCCCGCCACAACCCGCCGCTTCCGGCGATGGTCGACGCGCTCGGCAATGCGCTGGGCTATTCGCTGGTGCTGATCGTGATCGGCACCCTGCGGGAGCTGCTCGGCAAGGGCGAGCTCTTGGGGCACGCCGTTCTGCCGTTGGCCGATCAGGGGGGGTGGTTCACGCCGCTCAGCCTGATGCTGCTGGCCCCGAGCGGGTTCTTCCTGCTGGGCGGGCTGGTCTGGGCGATCCGGTCCTGGCGGCCGGAGCAGGCCGAAGCGCCCGAGTTCGGCCCGATGCCGCAAAGAGGCCCGGCGGAATGAGCGAACTGTGGTCCCTCTTCCTGCGCGCGGGCTTTGCCGAGAACATGCCGCTCAGCCTGTTCCTCGGGCTCTGCACCTTCCTTGCGCTGTCGAAGCGGCCCGCCACCGCGATGGGTCTGGGGGTCGCGATGATCGGGGTGATGGGGGTGACGGTGCCCCTGAACCAGCTCGTCTACGACGGGCTTCTGGCCCCCGGGGCCTGGGCCTGGGCCGGGATGCCCGATCTCGACCTGTCCTACCTCGCCCTGATCGCCTTCATCGGCGTGATCGCAGCCACCGTGCAACTGCTGGAAATGGTGCTCGACCGCTATTTCCCGGCGATCCACGCGGCGTTCGGGGTGTTCCTGCCGCTCCTGACGGTGCAATGCGCAATCCTCGCGGGCAGTCTCTTCATGGTCGAGCGGCGCTACAGCCTGCCCGAAGCCGCGGTCTTCGGCCTCGGCAGCGGGACCGGCTTCGTGCTGGCAGTGGTGCTGCTCAGCGCGCTGCGGACGCGGCTCGCCTATGCCGACCTGCCCGCCGGGCTGCGGGGCCTCGGGATCACCTTCCTGCTGACCGGGCTGATGTCGCTCGGGTTCGCCTCCTTCACGCTGATGGCCGCGCCATGACCGAGATCGTCGTCGGCAGCCTGACCGTCATCCTGCTGGTCCTCGGCCTGTCGCTGGGCCTGCTGGCGGCGCGGCGGCGGCTGGTGCCCTCGGGCGCGATCGACGTGACGGTGAACGGCGCGACGCATCTCGTGGCCGGGCGCGGCGACCGCCTGCTGGGGGTCCTGCACGGCGTCGGCATCGGCATCCCGGCGGCCTGCGGCGGCTCGGGGACCTGCGGGCTCTGCCGTGTCACGGTCACCGGTCCCGGCGCGGGGGAGCCGCAGGCGACCGAGCGCGGCATCCTGTCGGCCCGCGAGCGGCGGGATCACGTGCGCCTCGCCTGCCAGACCCGGCTGCGCGGCGATTGCGCGGTGGAGGTGCCGCAGGACATCCTCAGTGGCGGGGGCGGCTATGTCTGCCGGGTCGTGTCGGCCCGGATGCTGGCCCCGCTGATCCGCGAGATCGTGCTGGAGGTGCCGCAGGACCACGCCTTCGCCTATCGCGCGGGGGAGTTCATGCAGATCACCGCACCGCCCTACCGGCTGGACTTTGCCGTGCTCGACCCGGGCGAGGCCTTCCGAGAGGCGTGGCGCGTCGCGCGCTGGGACCGGCTGACGGCGGTGTCCGAGGCGCCGGTGACCCGGGCCTACTCGGTGGCGAACCGCCCCTCGGACAAGGACCGCGCGGTCTTCAACATCCGCCTCGCGGTGCCGCCCGCCGGGCAGGAGGGGACGGTGCCGCCCGGCCTCGTGTCGTCGTGGCTCTTCTCGGTCCGGCCCGGCGACGCGGTCGAGGTCTCGGGTCCCTTCGGCGACTTCCATGTGCAGCCCACCGGGCGCGAGATGGTCTTCATCGGCGGCGGCGTCGGCATGGCCCCGCTGCGGGCAATGATCCACGAGGCGCTGGCGCGGGGCGATGACCGCCGCATCCGCTATTTCTACGGCGCGCGCTCGGCCACCGACCTGTTCTACACCGACGAGTTCGCGGCGCTGGCAGCGGCGCATCCGGGTTTCACCTTCACGCCCGCGCTCAGCGACCCGGCGCCGGGCGACCGCTGGACCGGCGAGATCGGCTTCATCCACGAGACGGTCCGCCGTGCCATGCAGGCCCACCCGGCGCCGGAGGACTGCGACTATTACCTCTGCGGCCCGCCGGTGATGATCTCGGCGGTTCTGGCGACGCTCGACCGCCTCGGCGTCGAGCCGTCGCATATCTTCAACGACGATTTCGGAGTCTGAGCCATGTCCCCTCTGACCCACCGTCCCTCCCGCAGGCAGGTGCTGGCCCTCGGCGCGGCGGTCCTGGCTGCGCCGGCCGTCCTCCGGGCGGGCCCGCAACCGATGCAGCGTCTGGCGGGGCGCGCCTTTGCCACCGGCTGGTCGGTGCTGGCGGCCCCCGGTCCCGACCTCGCCGCGTGCCGTCCCCGACTGGAGGCGGTCTGCGCCGAGGTCGACCGGCAGATGTCGCCGTGGCGCGCCGACAGCGAGATCGCCCGCCTGAACGCGGCCGGGGCCGGAACGGTGCGCGTGTCCCCGGACACCGCGCGGGTGGCCGGGGCCGCGCTGGCGCTGGCCGAGCGCAGCGGCGGCGCCTTCGACCCGACCGTGGGGCCGCTGGTCGCGCGCTGGGGGTTTGGGCCGATCCTGACCGGCGCGCTCGGACGGAAGGCGCTGGGGGTCGAAGGGGACCGGATCGCCAAGGCCGAGCCGGGCGCGACGCTGGACCTTTGCGGCATCGCCAAGGGGCACGCGCTCGACCGCATGGCCGCGGCGCTGGCGCGGGCCGGGACCACGGCGGCGCTGATCGACCTCGGCGGGGAGCTGGCGGCGCTGGGCGCCCACCCGGACGGTCGCGCGTGGCGGTTGGCGGTTGAACACCCCTCGGGCCAGGGCGCGGCGGCGGTCCTCGCCCTGCCGGCGGGGCAGGCGGTCGCCACGTCCGGCCTCGCGGCGCAAAGCTACGGACTGCCGGGGGCGGAGGTGTCGCATATCATCGATCCGCGCCGCGGGCGGCCGGTGGGGGGACCGCTGCGCTCGGTCTCCGTCCTCGGGCCGACGGGCATGGCGGCGGACGGCTGGGCAACCGCGCTGATGGCGGCGGGCGCGGAGGCCGGGCCGGACCTGGCCCGCCACGCGGGTCTCGCGGCGCTCTTTGTCCTGGCCGAGGGGGAGCGGGTGCGGCTGGTCCCGACCGGCGAGATGGCCGCGCATCTGCTGTGAGGAGGGGACCGGCATGGAACTGCTGATCGCGCCGCTGATCGTGCTGCTGGCCGCCGGGGGGCTGGGCCTCGGGCTGTTGCTCGGACGCGGGCCGCTCCGGGGCAGTTGCGGCGGGCCGGAGTGCCTCGCGGGCGATGCCTGCGGGGCCTGCCCGAAACGCCGCGCCCGGGAGGAGGGCCGATGACCGAGGCGCTGCGCGTCCGCGCGATCATGGACACCGATGTCCTGCGCCTGTCGCCCGACGACCCGATCCGCGTGGCGGTCGCGGGGCTGGTGGCGCGCAACGCCGCGGCTGCCCCGGTGCTGGGTCCGGACGGGGCGCTGGTTGGCATCCTGACCCAGAAGGACTGCTTCCGGCCCGCGCTGCATGCCAGCTACTATCAGGAGTGGCGCGGCACCGTCGGCGAGCGCATGTCGCACCGGGTCGTGACCATCGACGCCGCCGACAACGCGGTTCACGCCGCCGAGGTGTTCCTCGACCATCCGCACCGGGTCTTCCCCGTGCTGGAGAATGGCGCGGTCGTGGGCATGCTGGACCGGGCCGCGGTGCTGGCGGCGCTGTTCCGCAGCGGCTGAGCGCGCCCGGCCCGCCTTGACCCCGGTCAAGGTCGGCGGGCGAGCGGTCGTCTACCCTTGCAACCGGAGGACACGCTCGTTGCAAGGAGGGGACGATGGGGGACCACCTGATCTGGTTCGAGAACCTGCGCCGCGGGGACGTCGCGCAGGTCGGGGGCAAGAACGCCTCGCTGGGCGAGATGATCGCCACGCTGGGCCCGAAGGGCATCCGGGTGCCGCCGGGGTTCGCGACGACCTCGGACGCCTACCGCGCCTTCATCGCCGAGAACGGGCTCGGGCCGGTGATCCGCGAGACGATGACCGCGCTGGCCGAGCACCGGATCACGCTTCAGGAGGCCGGGCGCAGCCTGCGCCGTGCCGTCGAGGCCGGTCACTGGCCCGCCGCCACGGCCGAGGCGATCCGCGCCGCCTATCGCGCGCTGGGCCAGCGGCTCGGGCAGGACACGCCCTCGGTCGCCGTGCGGTCGAGCGCCACCGCCGAGGACCTGCCCGACGCCAGTTTCGCAGGCCAGCAGGAGACCTTCCTGAACGTCACCGGCGAGGCCGCCTTGCTGGCCGCCTGCCGCCGCTGCTACGCGTCGCTCTTCACCGACCGGGCGATCACCTACCGCCAGATCCAGGGCTACGACCACGAGGACGTCGCGCTGTCGGTGGGGGTGCAGATGATGGTGCGCTCGGACCTCGCGGGATCGGGCGTGATGTTCTCCATCGACACCGAGACCGGCTGCGACCGCTTCGTGCTGATCTCGGCGGCCTGGGGCCTTGGCGAGAACGTCGTGCAGGGGGCCGTGGACCCCGACGAGTACCAGGTCTTCAAGCCCTTCGTGGACCGGCCCACCCTGAACCCGGTCGTCGCGAAGGACCTCGGGGCCAAGGAAATCAAGATGATCTACGGCGGCGCGGGCGAGGCGGTGACCCGCAACGTGCCGACCTCGCGGGCCGAGCGCGCGGGTTTCGTGCTGGAGGATGCCGAGATCCTCGACCTGGCCCGGCAGGCCTGCGTGATCGAGGCGCATTACGGCACGCCGATGGACATGGAATGGGCCAAGGACGGGATCACCGGGGACCTCTTCATCGTGCAGGCCCGGCCCGAGACGGTGCAGTCGCGGCGCGGCGGGGCCGTGCTGACCTCGGCCACCGTGACGCCTGCGGGACCGGCGCTGGTGACCGGCCTCAGCGTCGGGAACTCGGCCGCCGCGGGCCGCGCCTGCCTGATCGAAAGTGCGGCGGATATCGAGCGTTTCGTCGATGGCGCGGTGCTGGTCACCTCGACCACCGACCCGGACTGGGTGCCGATCATGAAGCGCGCGGCGGCCATCGTGACCGACCACGGCGGGCGCACGTCGCACGCGGCCATCGTCAGCCGGGAACTGGGCTTGCCCGCGGTGGTTGGCACCGGCACCGCGACGCAGCTTCTGCATGACGGTCAGGACCTGACCGTGTCCTGCGCCGAGGGCGACCGCGGCGTGGTCTACGGCGGGATCGGGCGGATCGAGACCGAGGAGCTTGCCCTCGACACCGTGCCCGAGACCCGCACAAAGGTCATGCTGAACGTGGCCGACCCGTCCGCCGCGATGCGTTGGTGGCGCCTGCCGGCCGACGGGGTGGGACTGGCGCGGATGGAGTTCCTGATCAACGCGGTGATCCGGGCGCACCCGCTGGCGCTGCTGGGCTACGACGCGATCCCCGACCCGGAGCTGCGCGCGGCCCTCGACCGGGTGACGCGGGGCTACGACGACCGCGAGGCCTATTTCGTCGAGACGCTGTCGCGCGGCCTCGGGCGGATCGCGGCGATCTGGTATCCGAACCCGGTGATCGTGCGGCTGTCCGACTTCAAGTCGAACGAATATGCCGAGCTTCTGGGCGGTCATCTCTACGAGCCCTCGGAAGAAAACCCGATGATCGGGCTGCGCGGGGCGTCGCGCTACTACTCCGACGCCTACCGTGCGGGCTTCGCGCTGGAGTGCCGCGCCCTGAAGCGGCTGCGCGAGGAGATGGGTTTCGACAATGTCGTGGTCATGGTGCCGTTCTGCCGCTCGCCGGAGGAGGCCGACCGCGTCATGGAGGTCATGGCCGAGAACGGCCTGGAGCGTGGCAGGAACGGGCTGCAACTCTACGTGATGACGGAGATTCCGTCGAACGTCATCCGCGCCGACGAGTTCGCCGAGCGGTTCGACGGATTCTCCATCGGCTCGAACGACCTGACGCAGCTGACGCTGGGCGTGGACCGCGACAGCGAGGCGCTGGCGCATGTCTTCCGCGAGCGCGACCCGGCCGTCCTGTGGATGATCGAGACCGCCATCGCGCGCGCCCGGGCCGCCGGGCGCAAGATCGGGCTGTGCGGGCAGGCCCCGTCGAACGATCCCGATTTCGCGCGGCTTCTGGTGGCGGCGGGGATCGACTCGATCTCGGTCACGCCGGACAGCTTCCTCGCCGTGAAGCGGAACGTGGCAGCGGCGGAGGCGGGCTGAGACAGGACCGCCCCGGTCCTCGGGCCGGGGCGGTGCCGCGCGTCGGGCGCGCTCAGGTCAGGCAGCGCATTCCAGCATCATCGTCCCGGCACCGGTGTTCGAAATCGGGATGTGGTAGTTCGCGTGGATCGGGGTCACCTTGTCCCCCAGCGCGCCGCGCATCATCATCCACATCAGGAACTCGGTGCCCTGCGCCCCGGCCTTCTCGACCAGTTCCATCCGGGTGATCTTCGTCAGCTCCTCGGGGGCGGTGACGATCTTCTCCATGCAGTACTGGTCGAAGTCCTTGTTGATGAAGCCCGCCCGCGTGCCGTCCAGCTGGTGGCTGAGACCCCCGGTCCCGAGGATCACCACCTTGATGTCCTCCGGATAGCTGAGCAGCGCGCGGCGCAGCGCCTTTCCGAAGTCGAGCGCGCGCTTCAGCGTCGGGATCGGGTGCTGCACCGTGTTGGCGCTGATCGGCACGACGCGGGGCATGTCGGGATTGTTCGGCGCGCCGGGCCAGAACAGCTGCATCGGCACGGTGAAGCCGTGATCGACCGCCAGTTCCTGGCACGAGGTGATGTCGAATTCCTGCGCCACCATGCTTTCGATGATGTGCCAGGACAGCTTCGGATCGCCGGGGAAGGGGGGCAGTTGGGGGATGCCCCAGCCTTCGTCCTCGTTCCGGTACTCATGCGCCGCCCCGATGGCGAAGGTCGGCATCTTGTCGAGGAAGAACCCGAGCCCGTGGTCGTTGTAGATGTTGATCGCCACGTCCGGCTTGTGATCGCCGAGCCAGTCCCGGATCGGCGGGTAGCCGTCGAAGAAGGGCTTCCAGTAGGGATCGTCCTGCAATCCCTTGGCGATGGCGTTGCCGACGGCCGGAATGTGGCTGGAGGTCAGGCCCCCGATGATCGTTGCCATGACGGTTACTCCCCTGCCTTGCGCAGCTTTTCCTTGAAGGCGTCCTTGGTCATCCCGGTCTGCTGCGCCCCGACGTCCTGCACGTCGAGGTGGAAGATCCCGGCGAATTTGGCGAGGTAGTAGATGTTGCCGCCCGCCGCGATCAGGTCGAGCACGTTCTTGTCCCGGCAGGCCTGCTTCTGGGCCTCGTTGAGGCCGAAGCGGTCGTAATAGGCCTCGGGGTCGGCCTTGTAGGTCTCGCGCGCCTCGGCGGCGTTGAACGAGTAGCACATCTTGTTCAGGGCATAGCCCTTCATCGCCTGCGTGCCGTCGAAGATCGTTGTGCCGTCGATCGGCGCGTGGTGGTCGAATTCCGCAAGGTTCACGGGCGGTCCTCCTCCTCCGGGGACGGGCCGGGGCATCGGTCGGGGCCCGGTCCGGTTGCCGCGCAGGCTACACCGGGACAGGCCCCGGAACCGAGTCCGAAGATTGCGCCTCGCTATTCATCGCTGTTATAGGTGCGACAGGATGGATGCCGATTTCCCCCATGTCCGACATCTGCAGGCGCTGCGCGAGGTCGCCGAGTGCCGGCGCATCAACGTCGCCGCCGGGCGGGTCCACATGTCCCAGCCCGCGGTGACGCAGGCGATTGCGGGGATCGAACGGGCGCTCGGCGCGACGCTTTTCGACCGGCGGCCCGAGGGAATGTTCGCGACCGAGGCGGGCGCGCTCTTCCTGCACCGGGTCGCGCGCGCGCTCGACCTTCTGAAGGAGGGCGAGCGGCAGGCGCGGCGGCGCTCGGCCGACAGCGGACGGCGCGACTTTCACCGGCTGGCGACGCCGGTGCAGTTGCGCGCCCTCGTCGCCGTGGCGGACACCGGCAGCTTCAGCCAGGCGGCCCGGCACCTCGGCGTGTCGCAGCCGGGGGTGCACCGGGCGACCCGGGACCTTGAACGGCTGGCGGGCATCGCCCTCTTCGAGCCGGTTCGCCGGGGCGTCACGCTGACCCCTGCCGCCGAGGCCTTCGTGCTGCAGGTCCGGCTTGCGGCCAGCGAGGTGCGGCAGGGCCGCTACGAGGTCAGCGAGCTCATGGGGCGCGACTCGACCCGGATCTTCGTCGGGGCCATGCCGCTGTCGCGCACCGCGCTCCTGCCCGAGGCCATCGACCGGCTGTTGCGCAACAGCGCCGGGCCGGTGCAGGTCCAGTGCATCGACGCGCCCTACGAGACGCTGGTGCATGACCTGCGCTTCGGCACGCTCGACTTCCTGATCGGGGCGCTGCGCGATCCGCTGCCCGCGCCCGACGTGGTGCAGGAGCCGCTCTTCCGCGACCGGCTGCATGTCGTGGCGGCCCGCGACCACCCGCTGCGGCAGGCCGCCCGGCCGACGCTGGAGGACACGCTGGCCTATCCCTGGATCGCGCCGCCCCGGCCGACGCCGAGCGGCACGTACCTGTTCGAGCATCTCCGCATTCCCCAGCGCCCGCATACCCCGGTGCGGATCGTTTCCAGTTCGATGGTCCTGATCCGGGGCCTGATGATGCGCGGCGACTACGTGACGATCATGTCCGACCACCAGATCGCGGTCGAACGCGCCTTCGGGTTCCTTGCCCCGCTGCCGATCGCGCTGGAGAACGCGACGCTCGACATCGGGTTCACCTTCCGGGCGGGCTGGCAGCCGACGGCCACCCAGACGCGGTTCCTCGACCTGATCCGCCGGGCCGCGCGCCAGCCTGCGGAGGCGCCGCCTCTATAACATCCGCCAATGCGGGGCGCGGGTTTTCGAACTGCGCGCACAGGCGGCTGCGTGCTAGAGCCGGACCGAACCGGACGGGAGACATCACATGCGGATATGCGTGGCAGGGGCGGTCGGCGCCTTCGGAACCAAGCACCTCGACGCGCTGGCCCGGATCGAGGGGGTGCAGGTGACCTCGGTCGTCGGTGGCCCGCCCGACGACATCGACGGCTTCGCCGCCGCGCGCGGGATCGGCCACGCCACGAAGTCGCTGGACGAGGCGCTGGCGCGCGACGACGTCGATGCCGTGATCCTCGCCACCCCGACGCAGGTGCATGCCGCCCAGAGCATTGCGGCGTTGCGGGCGGGCAAGCACGTGCTCTGCGAGATCCCGATCGCCGACAGCCTCGCCGATGCCGAGGCGGTGGCGCAGGCGCAGCGCGAAACAGGGCTCGTGGCGATGGTGGACCATGTCCGCCGCTTCAACCCGTCCCACCAGTGGATCCACCGCAAGATCCGCGCGGGCGAGCTGACGCTGCAGCACCTCGACGTGCAGACCTTCTTCTTCCGGCGCACCAACACGAACGCCAAGGGCGAGCCCCGGACCTGGACCGATCACCTGCTCTGGCACCATGCCTGCCACACGGTGGACCTGTTCCAGCACCAGACCTGCGGCGGCGAGGTGGCCGAGGCGTTCGGGCTGCAGGGCCCCATCCACCCCGATCTGGGGATCGCGATGGACATGGGGATCGTGATGAAGGCCGCCACCGGCGCGCTCTGCACGCTGTCGCTGAGCTTCAACAACGACGGGCCATTCGGGACCTTCTTCCGCTACATCTGCGACAAGGGCACGTATCTGGCCCGCTACGACGACCTCTACGACGGGCGCGAGGTGCAGATCGACCTGAGCGGTGTCGCGGTGTCGAACGACGGCGTGGAACTGGCCGACCGCGAGTTCATCGCGGCGATCCGCGAGGGGCGGGCGCCGCAAAGCTCGGTCGCGGACGCCCTGCCGACGATGCGCACCCTCGACCGGATCGAACGCGGCCTGCGCTGAGCGCCGCGTCAGGCGGCGCCGATCCCCTGCATCCGGCCCAGCACATCGAGGCCCTGCGTCTTGAGGAAGTGCAGGATGTCGATGAAGATCCAGTTCTCGGCCAGCTTGTCGCCCTCGCGCCGGTAGATGTCGACCACGCGGAACTCCCCGGGCTTGTCCGAGGCGGGCAGGCCCATGAAGCCCCCGGTCGGGATCGCGGTGAAGTTGGGCCAGCCAAAGA
Organism: Alphaproteobacteria bacterium; assembly: GCA_030425945.1. GTDB lineage: Bacteria > Pseudomonadota > Alphaproteobacteria > Rhodobacterales > Rhodobacteraceae > Dinoroseobacter. The sequence goes on from JAUHZL010000013.1 coordinate 15,117, forward strand.
AGCCGCCGAAATGCCCCTCGGCCAGCCGGGCGAGGTGGCCGGTCTTCGTCCGCTCGCGGAAGCCCGCGCGGAACGGGCCCGAGTGCTGGCGGGCATAGCGCGGGATCGTGTAGGTCGCGCCGACCCCCGCCGGGCCCCACCACAGCATGTCGTCGTGCCAGGTGCGGGCCAGTTCCTCTTCCAGCGGCAGGCCGAGCTGCCACGTCCCGAGGTCCGAGATCATCGCGTTGATCGCGGCCAGGGTGCGGCGGCCCTCCTCCGGGTCGGTATCACTGTAGAGCAGTCCGCCATGCCCCAGCGGCCCGGGCTGGACCAGGTGCGCGCCGGTGGCGGGCGGGAAGGGGTTCTGCCCGGCCTGGATCATCAGGTGCGGGATGTCGAAGAACTGCGCGGTCTCGGCGATGCGTCCGTCCTCGACCCGGTGGAACTCGGCATAGCGCAGGAAGGCCAGCTTGCCCGTCGGGCGGATGCCCAGCCACGGCGCGTCGAAGAGGGCCATCAGGTGCCCCATCGACACGACCCAGCGGTCGGTGAACCCGTCGATCTCGTTCAGCCCGGCGAAGAAGATGTCCTCGCGCCGCTGCATCCGCGTCAGGGCGGCGGTCAGCGGGGACCAGAAGGCCGCCGCGACGGCCTCGGCCCCGTGCCGCTCGTCGAAGGGATGCATCCCGCGCCAGTGCCAGTGCGGGGCGGTGTGGCGGGCGAGCGCCTCGGCCATGGTGTCGGGGGTGGCAGCCGCGATCGCGGCATGGTGCGCCCGGACGAGCGCCTTCTCGGACCGGAAGTCCATGTGAGTGTCAGCCTTTCACGGCACCTGCGGTCAGCCCGGAGACGATCTGCCGCTGGAAGAAGAGGATCAGGATAAAGAGCGGCACGGTGGCCGAGACCACGGCGGCAACGGCGAACATGACGTTGCCCTCGACCTGCGTCGAGCCGAGGAAGCTCGCGATCTTCGGCACCATGGTCTGGTTCTGCTGGCTGAGCAGCGTCGCGGTCACCGCGAAGTCGTTGTAGGCCAGCAGGAACGAGAAGAGGCCGGTGGTGATCACCCCGGGCCACATCACCGGCACGATGACGTGCCGGAACGCCTGGAACCGGGTGCAGCCGTCGACCATCGCGCTCTCGTCGAGGTCCTTCGGGATGTTGAGGAAGAACGAGTGCAGCATCCACAGCGTGAAGGGCTGGTTGATCGCCACCAGCACGATGATCGCGGTGGGCAGGTGCCCCCAGAGGTTCCACTCGAAGAACGGCAGCAGGTAGCCCGAGACCAGCGTGATATGCGGCATCGCCCGGAAGACGAGGGCGATCATCAGCAGCCAGAACGCATAGCGATAGCCCGACCGGGCCAGGGCATAGCCGCCGAGCGTGCCGAAAGTCAGCGAGATGATGACGGTGAAGACCACGACGATCATCGTGTTGACCGCGGCGCGCCAGAACTCGCGCTCGACCCAGGCGCCCTCGTAGCCCGCGCCGGTGAAGGGGCTGCCGGTCTCGGCCATCGTGCGGACGCCGGTCAGCGCGTAGGTCCAGTCGGCCTTCGAGAAGAAGTCGCCCTGCACCTTGAACGAGCCCCAGACCGTCCAGACGAAGGGGAAGGCGGCGAGAACGACCCAGAGCACGACCAGGACGGTGGCGATCAGGGCGACGGCGGGCGGACGACGGGTCACGGCTGCGGACATCAGGCCCTCTTGCGGTTGAAGTCGCGCCAGGTGCGCACCAGCACCGGGGCGAGGAGGATCGCGACGCCGATCACCGTCAGCACCGAGGTGGCCGCCGCCGAGCCGAAGCGGGCGTTGATGTCGGTCAGGTCGGCGTAGATGAAGTAGCTGAGCGAGGTGGCGTTGGCGGCGGCGGAGAAGCCAACGATCGGCTCGAAGACCCGGAAGTTGTCCATCAGCTGGATCAGCGTGACGAAGACCACGAGCGGCGCCATGTGCGGGATCACGACGTAGCGGATGCGCTCCCAGCGGCTGGCGCCGTCCACGATGGCGGCCTCCAGCGTCTCGGAGGGCACGGTCTGCAACCCGGCATAGAACACGATGAAGCCGAACGGCGCCGAGTGCCAGACGCCGTAGACGATCAGCGTCAGCCAGGTCAGCGCCGGCGAGGCCTTGAGCGACAGGTTCGGATCGCCCGTCAGCTCCTGCAGGGACGAGCCGATGATGCCGCGCGCGTCGATCATCCAGAACAGGATCAGCGAGCCGATCAGCGGCGTCACGATCATCGGCAGCAGCGAGACGAAGATCGTCGGTCCCTTGAAGAGCTTGGGCAGGCCGTTGACCCCCAGCGCGATGGCAAGGCCCAGCACGATCACCAGCGGGGTCACGACGAAGGTATAGGTCAGGGTGAAGGCCAGCGCCTTGTAGAACGGCAGGTTCATCAGCTGGCCGCCGAAGTCGGCGAGGCCCTCGCTGGTGCGCCAGGCCTCGGCCACCTCGGCGAAGGCGAGGTGGTTGCGGTCGGTGTAGGTGCCAAGCCCGTTGAACCGCCCGAGCGGCTGCGCCTCGCGCAACTGCGCGGTGGCGACGGCATCGACGGTCAGTTCCTTGCGGCAGCCGGTGAAGGGGTCGCAGACCTCGCTCTCGATCAGCACCTGCTCGTGCTCGACGAAGAGGGACTGCGCCACGACCGAGATCAGCGGAAAGGCGATGAACAGCGCCATCGCCACCAGCGAGGGCAGGATGAACCAGAAGAAGGTGCGATGGGGCATCGGCCTCGGCCTTTGGTTGGCGGGGCAGGGGCGGACGGCACCGAGGCGCCGTCCGCGGGGAGGATCAGTTCAGGAAGCCGGCTTCCTTGGCCGCCGCGACATAGGCCGCCTCGGCATCCGCGAGGGCCTGCTCGGCGCTCTCGGAGCCCTGCAGGAATTCGCTGATGTTGTTGCCGAGCGCGGTGTGCATCAGGCCCATCGACGGCGCCATCGGGTAGGGCTGTGCCCCGCCCCGTGCCGAGGCGATCACGCCCGCGGCTGCCGGGCCGGGGGTATAGCCGGGGGCCAGCCAGACGGCGGCGTCGTTGTTCGCGGCAATGTTCTCGGGCGACAGGCCCGCCATCATCGCCTGGAAGCTGGCGGCCGCGTCCTCGTCCGAGACGTTCTTCGCGATCACGAAGCCGTCCCACCACAGGGTGGTCGCCGGGGTCGCACCGCCGCCGACGGTCGGGGCCGCCGCCAGCATGGTCGCCGACACGACCGCGTCGGTCGAGCCTTCGCCGTCGAGGATGCCGCCCGCGCGCGAGCCCCACATGGTGGCCATCGCCAGCTCGCTGGCTTCCCAGAGCGCCTGGGTCGCGTTCGAGTCGAAGGTCAGGTAGTCGGGGTTCGAGTAGGCGACGAGGGCCTTGAGCATCTCCAGCGTCTTGACGCCGGTCTCGTTGTTGATCGCCGGCTGCGCGGTGCCCGGCTCGAAGAAGCTGCCGCCCATGCCGAGGTGCATGTTGACGAACTCTTCCGCGAGGTTCCAGCCGGTCATGGTGTTCAGCGCGACCGGGTGCTCCATGATCCCGGCGTCCTTGATCGCCTGCGCGGCGGCCAGCACGTCCTCGTAGGTCGCCGGGGCCTCGACGCCCGCCTGCGCGAGGATGTCGGAGCGGTAGTAGAGGTGCTGCGCGTTCGACATGAACGCCACCGCCATCACCTTGCCGTCGATCTTGATCAGCTGCGACGGGTTCAGGCCCTGGCCGTACTGGGCGACCAGCTCGTCGAGCGGGCGGATCAGGTCGTTCTGCAGCAGCGGCACGATCGAGCTGGTGGCGACGAACTTGACCGAGTACTGCGCCGGGTCGGCGGTCAGCGCCGCGACCTGCAGCTTGTCATGCTCGGTGGTCAGGTTGGCCTCCACGGTCAGGCCGTCGCCCTCGCAGGCCTTCGCCCCGGCGACCACCGCCTGCAGGGCGGGGAAGTCGTTGCCGAGGATGGTCACGTTGCCCGCGCCGATGCCGCAGGCTGCCATCGCGGTCGTCC
>JAUHZL010000321.1 GCA_030425945.1 Alphaproteobacteria bacterium
GCCGCCGGGCGGCCACGTCGCGGTGCATGTCGAAGAGGATGCCCGAGGGCACGTTGTAGGCGGCGACGCGCTCCTCGACGATCATCTTCCAGACCTCGGGCATCGGCAGCGAGGACGGACCGGAGGGATAGCTGCCGCCGATGATGGTGGACAGCAGCCCGTCCTGCGCGATGTGGTCCACGCCCTTCACGCCGTACATGTCCCCCGCCGCGATCGGGTGCAGCGTGGTCAGGTTGCGCGGGTGACCTTCGGCCCGGAACCGCGCGCCGAGCGCCTCCAGCACGGCGTCGGGACACCCCAGCGCGGAGGAGGACGAGACCGTGACGACGGCCTCGTCGCGGATGCGGGCGACGGCCTCGGCCGCGGACACCAGTTTCGAGGGCATGTCGGACATGGCGCTTCAGATCCCGCCGTAGTTGACCGGGGTGCGATGGCCGGTGCGCGCGGCCTCGGCGACCGCCATCGCGACCGCCAGCGACTTGACCCCGTCGACGCCATCGGCGCTCGGACGGCCCTCGCCCGCGCAGGCCGCGTTGAACAGGCCAAGCGACCGTTCGTAGAGGTTGTGCGTGGAATAGCCGAGTGTTTCCGAGCCCTTGGCGGTGGTCAGGACGATCTCGCCGACCGGCTGCTGGGTCATCACGTTCTTCGCCACGATCGAGCCCTCGGTGCCGTGGATCTCGAACCCGGTGGTGGCGTGGGCGTGGGTGAAGCTCTCGTGGCTCATGACCTGCACGCCGGAGGGCATCGACCAGACCGACATGCAGCTGTCCTCGACCCCCTGCCCGAGGCCCGAGGCCGTGGCCATCGCGACCACCTCGACCGGGTCCTCGCCGAGATGGAAGCGCACGGTATCGGCGTCATGCACGGTGATGTCGGGGATCACCCCGCCCCCGGCGGCGGGGTTGTCGATCCGCCAGCCCTGCAGGACCTGCGGCAGGTAGACGGCGTGGTGGACGCGGACCGAGAGCGGGGTGCCGATGCGGCCGGCCTGCACCGCCTCGCGGATGGCGAGATGGGTGCCCGCGTTGCGCAGGTGGTGGTTGGTCGCGAAGGTGAGGCCCGCGGCCTCGGCCGCGCGGACCATCTCGACCGCTTCGGCGACGGTCATCGACAGCGGTTTCTCGCAGAGGACATGCTTGCCGGCGGCAATCGCGGCGAGCGCCTGCGCATGGTGTTTCTCGTTCGTCGAGGAGATGTAAACCGCCGTGATATCAGGATCTTGCAGAAAGGCCCCGAGGTCGGTGCCGTGCCCCGGAATCCCGTGCTCGGCGGCATAGCTGGCGGCGTGATCGGCGTTGCCGCTCATCACCCACCCGATGCGCCCGCCGGTGGCGCGGAGGGCGGCGATCATGTGGCCGGCCGCGATGTTGCTGGCCCCGATCAGTCCCCAGTTCATGAGCTCTCCCCGAGTCGTTTTGTATCGTTCCAAAGATGGTTTTGGAACGGTTCGATTTCGGAGTCAACCCTCCGCCTGGGGCACCGTACGGGACGTCGGTATCGTGTCGGTATCGCGTCGGTATCACGTCGGTGCGCGTGTCGGTGCCGGACGGGCGGCGGCGCCGCCCCCCTGCCCGCTCAGGCGGCGGTGCCCGGCTGGCGGGCGGCCTCGACCACGCCCAGTTGCGCCTCGGCCCACGCCTGCAGGTCGCGGCGGGCGACGGCCTTGCGCAGTTCCGCCATGCGGGCGCGGCGCTCGGGTTCTTCCATCTCGAGGGCCTGTTCGATGGCGAGGTCCATCGAGCGGTGCGAGAACGGGTTGGTCAGTACCGCCGATCCCATCTCGATGGCGGCCCCGGCGAACTCGGACAGCACCAGCACCCCGTCCCCGTCGCTGCGGCTGGCGACGAATTCCTTGCAGACGAGGTTCATCCCGTCGGCCAGCGGCGTGATCCAGGCCACGTCGGCGACGCGGTAATGGGCCACGAGCTGTTCGAAGGGGATGGCGCGCGACACCAGCGCCACCGGCTGCCAGTCGAGCGCGCCGTAGCGCCCGTTGATCCGGCCCGCGATCTGCTCGATCTGACCCTGCACCTCCTCGTAGACGCTCATGTTGCGGTTCGCGCTGACCGAGACATGCAGCAGGCGCACCTTGCCGCGCAGGTCGCGGCGGCGCTCCAGCAGGCGCTCGAAGGCCTCCAGCTGCTCGACCCCGCCCTTGGTGTAGTCGGTGCGGCCGACCGACAGGATCAGGCGCATGTCGCCCATCTCGTCGCGCAGGCGGGCGGCCTCGGCGGCGGTCTCGTCGCTGGCGGCAAGGCCCGTGATGTACTCCGCATCGACCCCCACCGGCGCGGTGCAGACATGGACGCGGCGCCCGTCATAATCGAGGTGCAGCGGCTGGGTCTGCTCGCCGAGCGCGCTGCCCTCGACCACGAGGTCCTCGTCCACCCGCGCGCGGGCCACGGTGCCGACATCGCGCAGCGAGCGGGCGACCGACACGAAGTTCGCGGCATAGCGCGGGATGTGGAAGCCGACCGCGTCGCAGGCCAGCAGGCTGTCCACGATCTCGCCCCGCCACGGCAGGACGTTGAACATGTCCGCCCCCGGGAACGGGGTGTGGTGGAAGAACGAGATCCGCACGTCGGGGCGCAACTGGCGCAGGTAGCCCGGCACCAGCCACAGGTTGTAGTCGTGGATCCAGACCAGCGCGCCGGGCGCGGCCTCGGCGGCGGCGGCCTCGGCGAAGGACCAGTTGACCTGCCGGAAGGTCGGCCAGTCCACCGGGTCGTAATTGTAGCGTTCCTTGAAGCCGTGCAGGATCGGCCAGAACGCCTCCTTCGAGGTGACGTGGTAGAAGCTGGTCACCTGCTCCTCGGTCAGCGGCAGCCGCGAGACGGTGTAGCTGCCCGCGCTGTCCTCGATCTCGACCACCCGGTCGAAGCCGGGGTTCGAGGTGTCCTCGGCGTGTTTCCACGCCACCCAGGAGCCGCGCTCGAAGCGGCGGAAGAAGCTCTTGAGGGTCGGGACGATGCCGTTCGGGCTCTTGTTGTCGATGAAGCGGATCTCGCCGTCGACCTCGACCTCCTCGAAGGGCTGGCGGTGATAGACGATAACCAGATCGCTTTTCATGGGGTCTCCTTGTGCCCGGTCGGCGGGCGGTTGTCGGTCCTGGGGGGATGTATCGGGGGGATCAGGGCGTCGGGTGCAGCGCGAGCGTCTCGACCGCTTCGAGAATGCCGCCCGCGCCATGCGCCTCGGCGAGATGGACATGCGGCAGGTGGCGCACCGCGTCGATCAGCGCGGGCTCGGCGCCGCCCACCGCCACGGCGGGCAGGCCCGCCTGCAGCATCGACAGGTCGTTGAGCGTGTCGCCCGCCACCAGCACGCGCGCCTCGTCGAGCTCCAGATGGGCCACGAGGCGGCGGATCGACGGACCTTTCGAGACGCCCTTCGGCAGCACGTCGAAGAAGCGGTTGTCCGAGATCAGCGCGTCATGCCCGAGCGCCGCGACGGTAGTGCGCGCGGCGGGGTCGAAGGCGGCGGGGTCGAGGTCGTAGCTGACCCGGTAGCGGAACTCGGTCGGTTGCAGCGTCAGGCCCGGCGCCCCGTCGAGGGCCGCACGCACCCGCGCCCCGGCATCGTCCCAGAGCGCGGCGATCTCGGCCTCGAGCGGCGCGATCGGCGCGATGCGGCCGTCCTCGACCGCGGCGATGGTGGTGCCGACATCGCCCACGACATACTCGGGCCAGGGCACGCCGCTCTCGCAGAGCTGGGTGATGAAACCCGGATCGCGGCCGGTCACGAAGATCAGGCCGATGGTGGCGCGGTTCGCCTCGATCCAGTCGTAGAGGCGCCGGCGGTCGGCCATCGCGCCGCCGAGGAAGGTGCCGTCGAGATCGGTCGCCAGCACGAAGTCCCGCGCGGCGAGCGCAGGTCCGGGGGTCGTCAGGGTCAGGG
>JAUHZL010000322.1 GCA_030425945.1 Alphaproteobacteria bacterium
CCGAGGGCGATGGCGCGGGCGCCGTTGCGCAGCATGTTGCCCGACCAGCGCCGGAAGTTCTGCACCATCCGCTCCATCCCGGAGCCCTTCACGACCTCGACGGTGTAGACCATCGCGTCGGGCACGTAGATCATCTTCGCGCCCTTGGTCAGCAGGTGGTACCACGTCGACTTGTCGTCGCCGGACAGGAACCGGAACCGGCCCCACAGCCAGTGGTCGAGGTAATCGGCCTCGATCGTGCGGACGAAGCCCTCGTCCATGATGTGCTTGGCGCGGAACACGCTCATCCGCCCGGTGAGCGTCAGCACCTTGTTCGACAGCGCATGGCTCTGCATCGCCAACCGCCGCTGGGCAAAGCGCAGCGACAGCCAGGACTGCATCCACCCCGGCCCGAAGCAGACGACATCTTCGTTCGTGGTCAGCGCCTGCAACTCGGGATCGGCGCCGAACATCGACAGCGACTTGCGCAGCACCCCCGGCCCGAAGGCGGCGTCGCCGTCCATGAAGATCACGAGGTCGTCCGGGTGCGTCAGGTAGCGCGCGATGCCGCGCACGATCAGCCCGATCGCCATGCGCTTGCCGGGCTGGTTCTGGCGCAGGAAGACGAGGTCCATGTCGAGATCGGCACCATGAACCTCGACGAAGTCGCGGATCACCTGCTCGTCATAGGCGGCGCCGGTGCCGATCCACAGCGTCGTCGGGATCCGCTCCTGCCGGACCTGGGTCAGGATCGACCCGATCACCAGCCGGGTGATCGCCGGTTCCTCGTAATAGGTCGTCATCTGGATGTGCAGATGGCGCGGCCGCCAGCCCGACAGCCACAGCCGGTCGGCCTCGAGCCGCATCTTCGGCCAGCGGCGCCGGGCGTAGGTTTCCGAGCGGATCCAGTGGTTGAACCACCAGCCGAAGCGCCAGAGGCCCAGCGTCCCGATCACCACGCTGACCTCGGTGAAGGTCGGGTCGAAGAAGCGGTTGGGCAACAGCGTCGCCGCGATTACCAGCACGCCGGTGACCAGCGCGAGATTGGCGATCAGCCGCGGCGTCCAGCGCGCGAGCCCCTCCGGCGCGGGACCGGACAGGGTGCGCAGCCGGGCGTGCAGCTCCTTCTCGAAGGCATAATCGCCGCGCCGGACCTCCGGCTCAGCCATCGCTGCGCAGCCCGGCGAGGAACTGGCGGTCCAGCAGCACCTCGACCGGGGCGTTCACCGGGAACACCCGGCGAGTCTCGGCGCGGTCCATCCCGATCGCCTCGACCGTCACGATCATGCCGAACCGGTCCGGGGCAGCGGGGTTCATCCCGGCCTCCAGCATCGAGACGCGCGCCGGGTAGGTGACCCGCTCTCCGCCCTGGTTGAAGCGGATCGTCGCCGGCATCCCGAGATAGACCGACCCCGCCAGGCGATCGTCGAGCCAGCCGCGCGCCACGCGCGGGGCATCCGCCTCGAAGGTCAGAAGCTCGCTGCCGATGCGCAAGTACTGGTCTTCCTGCACGGCATACTCCGTCACCGCCCCGGCGGCGGGCGCCGCGATTACCAGGGCGTCCATCGCGTCCTTGAAGTTGCCGCGCTCCCGCCTGAGCTGGCGCAAGACCTGGCGGCGCTCTTCTTCCAGCGCGCGGAACTGCGCGAGCTGGTCGTTGAAGTCACGCGGTGCGAAACTCAGGCCCAGGTCGAAATTGGCGAGGTCGCGCTGCGCCTGCCGGACACGGCCGAGGTCGCGCCCGGAGGTGAAGTCGAACGGCGAGCGCTCGGCAATCGCGTCCCGAAGCGTGCGCTCGAAGGTGCGCCGGGCCGCCGCGCGTCCGCGCTCGTGATCCTCGATCCGCGCGACGATCTGGGCGAGGGCCCGCTCGGCCCCGTCGATCTCGAAGCGGATCTCGTCGAGGGCGGCTTCGGCTTCCGGGTCGGAGAGCCGCACGAGAACGTCGCCCATCGCCACCTGCCGTCCGGCGGGCACCACGATTTCTTTCACGAAAGCGGGCTTAGGGGCGTTCAGCACCTCGGTCGGGGCCACGAAACGGGGCTGCGCCAGCGAGATCGTGTTCAGTCGCGCCCAGGCCAGGCTGCCGAGGTAGCCGAACACCAGCAGGAACAGCACTACGTAGAGCGCGAGGCTGAGTGCAGCCTTGCGTTTCCGGGCCCCGGCGCCGCCCGCCCGCGCGTCCCTCTCGGCCTCGGTCTCTTCCATCGGGACGAGGTCGACGGGCGTGTCGAGGCTAGTGATCATGTCCGCCGTGCTGGCCATCTTGCCGGACAGGAGGTTGCGGTAAAACAGCGCGAGGGTCTCGCGCTGGCGGCCGTTCATGTTGCGGAACTCGTAGAAGTCGGGCTCGTCCGTCGGTTCGAGCTGCACCGGGAAGCTCAGCACGACCCCCTGGAACGGAATGGCCAGCACGCCTTGCTGGAAGTCCTTGTCGAAGATGTCATGCGCCTTGATCCCGCGCATCGACCAATCGTCGATCCGGACCCGGGTGCCATCCCTCAGCGTCAGGCCCAGCGGAGCCTTCATGCGGAATGCCATGTCGGGCATCGGCCGTTCGTGCCGGATATTCATTGCCCTCGTCCTCGCCCAACTGCGCGCGACGGCCTGCCCGGCCCCGAAGCGGGGCGCGTGGTCGGACGACTCTGCCGAACCCCACATATGGGGGAGTTGCGGCGGCCGATCCCAAGGGATGCCTGCGCGATGCCTGTACTGCCTCGTCCCGTCGTTGCGGGTTAGTCGTTAGTTTCCGAAAACCTACCTGAAAGGTTAGGTTTCGTCTACAATTCGCTTCAATTGTTGAAGGAATCCGCCCCGGCAGGTGCGAACGGGTCACGCGGATAGCCGACGCCCGTCAGGCACAGGCCGTCCGGCGGGCAGACCGGGCCGCAGGCGGCGCGATCCCGGGCCGCGAGCGCCACCGCCACGTCCGCCGCCGTCCATGCCCCCGCGCCGACCCGCTCCAGCGTGCCGACGATGCTGCGCACCTGGTTGTGCAGGAAGGACCGCGCACGCAGGTGCAGCCGGATCTCGGTGCCGTTCGGGACGGGGACGGTCTCGACCGAGATCTCGTCCAGCGTCTTCACCGGCGAGGCCGCCTGGCACATCGTGCTGCGGAAGGTGGTGAAGTCGTGCCGCCCGACCAGAACCTGCGCCGCCTCGGCCATCGCGCCCGCGTCGAGCGGGTTGCGCACGTGCCAGACCTGCCCGCGCGCCAGCACGGGCGGGGCCCTGCGGTTCAGGATGCGGTAGGTGTAGCGCCGTTCGACGGCGCTGAACCGGGCGTGGAACTCGTCCGCCACACGGGCACAGGCCACCACGGCCACCGGGGCAGGCTTCAGATGATGGTTCAGTGCCTCGGACAGGCGGAACGGCTCCCAGTCCTTCGCCAGGTCCGCGGTGGCCACCTGCCCGGTGGCATGAACCCCCGCATCCGTCCGTCCGGCGGCCGCAATCCGGTCGAGCCCCCGCTCCAGCCGCGCCAGCGCCGCCTCGATCGCGCCCTGCACGCTGGGCTGGTCGGCCTGCGCCTGCCAGCCCGCGAAAGGCGCACCGTCGTATTCGATCTTCAGGGCATAGCGCGGCATGAGCCGCCCCTTACCGAAACCGCGCCCGCCGGGCAATCGGCCCCGCGCCGCTAGGCAGGTCGTGCCGCAACGCCTATCTCGGGGAGGACGCAAGACGAAAGGACAGGCCCCCTTGGTCCTCACCACCCTCACCGACGGCCTCGGACGCGGCCTCGACACGATCACCGGCGCGGTGTCGGAGACCTTCTTCGAGCCGGTCGTCCGCCTCGGCGTCACCGGCCTCGCACGGTCCGGCAAGACCGTGTTCATCACGGCGCTGGTGGCGAACCTGCTCGACCGGGGCCGGATGGGCGGGATGGCCGGCGTCGCGAAGGGCGCGATCACGGCGGC
>JAUHZL010000323.1 GCA_030425945.1 Alphaproteobacteria bacterium
CCCGCCGATCCTCGACATGAACGCGCTGGAGGGCCCGGTGACGATCACCGGCGCGGGCGGCCCGCTGACCCTGACGCCTTTCACCGTGGCGCACGGGCGGATCGACTGCCTCGGCTTCCGGGTCGGCGACATCGCCTACCTGCCCGATGTCTCGGACATCCCCGAGGCCGCGTGGCCCGCGCTCGACGGGCTCGACTGCTGGATTCTCGACGCGCTGCGCTACACCCCGCACCCCAGCCATTCCCATGTCGAGAAATCGCTGGGCTGGATCGACCGCGCGCGCCCGCGCCGGGCGGTGCTGACCAACCTGCACGTCGACATCGACCACGACACGCTGGCGCGCGCGACGCCCGCCCATGTCAGCCCGGCCCATGACGGCATGGTGATCACGCAGGCGCTGCCCGCGTGAGCGCGCTGCTCGACGTCATCCTGCCCGTGTTCCTGGTGATCGGCGCGGGCTGGGCCGCCGCGTGGCGCGGCCTGTTGCCCGAGCCCTATGTCGACGGCCTGATGAAGTTCGCGCAGAACTTCGCCCTGCCCTGCCTGCTGTTCACCGCGATCTCGCGGCTCGACCTCGGGGCCGAGTTCCACCCGGCCCTGCTCGGCAGCTTCTATGGCGGCGCGGTGGCGGGCTTCCTCGCCGGGCTGCTGGGCGCGCGGCTGATCTTCCGCCGCCCGTGGGAGGACAGTGTCGCCATCGGCTTCTCCTGCCTCTTCTCGAACAGCCTGCTGCTGGGCCCGCCGATCACCGAGCGCGCCTACGGCCCCGACGCGCTGGAGGCGAACGTGGCGATCATCGCGATCCACGCGCCGTTCTGCTACGGGGTCGGGATCACCGTGATGGAGGTGATCCGCAACCGGGGCGCGCGGCTCGCAAGCCTGCCGCCCAAGGTGCTGAAGGCGATGTTCTCGAACGCACTGATCCTCGGCATCGCGCTCGGCTTCGCGGTCAACCTGACCGGCGCGCCGGTGCCCGGCCCGGTGTCGGACGCGCTCGACCTGATGGTGCGCGCGGCGCTGCCGGCGGCGCTGTTCGGGCTGGGCGGCGTGCTCTACCGCTACCGCCCCGAAGGCGACGTCGCCACCATCGCGATGATCTGCGCCGTCTCGCTGGTGCTGCACCCGGCGGTGGTCTGGGGCCTCGGCACGCTGGCGGGCCTCGACCGCGACGCCTTCCGCTCGGCGGTGCTGACGGCGGCGATGGCGCCGGGCGTCAACACCTACCTCTTCGCCAACATGTACGGCGTGGCGCGGCGCGTCTCGGCCTCGGGCGTGCTGATCGGCACCGCCGTCAGCCTCGGCACGGTCTGGGTCTGGCTGGCGCTGCTGCCCTGAGCGTGCCGCCCTACCGCGCGTTGCCCTGCGCGGTGGCGAGCGGCAGTTCCTTCAGCATCAGCGACAGTCCGCAGGCCACCGCCGCGAGGCCGCAGGCCACGAAGAAGACCGGGTGCAGCGCGCTGGCGAAGGCGTCGAGCACCTGCCCCCGCGTGCCCTCGGGCATCGCCGCCACGGCGCGGGCGGTCAGCGCCCCGAGGCCCGTGCCGCTCTCGGGCAGGAGCCCCGCGAGGCGCCCCGACAGCCCCGCCGCGAACAGCGCCCCGAAGGCCGCCGTGCCGACCGAGCCGCCGATCAGGCGGAACATGTTCGCGCTGGCGGTCGCGACGCCCAGCGTCTCGCGCGGGACGGCGTTCTGGATCGCCGCCACGCCGACGCTCAGCACCGGGCCGATGCCGAGGCCGACCAGCACCATGTAGACCGCCACGAGCGGCAGCGGCGTCGCCGCGCCGATGGTCGCCATCAGCGCCATGCCCACCGTCAGCACGCCGGTCGACAGGATCGGCAGCCGCTTGTAGCGCCCGCTGGCGCTCATCTGGCGCCCGGCCAGCGCCGAGGACCCGATCAGCCCCGCCATCATCGGCAGCAGGAACATCCCCGAGGTCGCCGGGCTCAGCCCCTGCACCACCTGCAGGTAGAGCGGCAGGAAGGTGATCGTGCCGAACATCGCCGAGCCGACGAGGAAGCCCACCGTGTTGACCACCACGAAGGCGTTGATGCGGAAGAGCGGCAGCGGCAGGATCGGCTCGGCCGCCCGCGCCTCGATCCAGACGAACCCGGCCAGCGCCAGCGCGCCCGCGCCGATCAGGCCCAGCACCTCGGGCGAGGACCAGGCGAAGGCCGAGCCGCCGAGGTTCGCGACCAGCACCGCCGCCGACAGCACGCCCGTCAGGAGCGCGGCCCCCGCGTAGTCGATCGCGTGTTTCACCCGGGTCGCGGGGGATTTCAGGACCGCGCCCAGAACCGCCAGCGCGACGAGGCCCACCGGCAGGTTCACGAAGAACACCCAGTGCCAGTTGAGCTGCTGCACGAGGAAGCCGCCCAGCAACGGCCCGACCACGGTCGAGACGCCGAAGACCGCCCCGAGCAGGCCCTGCGCCTTGCCCCGCTCGCGCGGCGGCAGCACGTCCGCGACGGTCGCCATTGCCACCACGATCAGGCCGCCCCCGGCGAGGCCCTGCACCGCGCGGCCCGCGATCATCACGCCCATGCTCTGCGCCAGACCCGCCAGCACCGAGCCCGCGAGGAACACGAGGATCGCGCCCTGCAACACCACCTTGCGCCCGTAGAGGTCGCCCAGCTTGCCGCAGATCGGCGCCCCGACCGTCGAGGCCAGCAGATAGGCCGTCACCACCCAGGTGATGTGGTCGAGCCCGTGCAGGTCGCCGACGATGATCGGCAGTGCCGTCGTGACGATGGTCTGGCCGAGCGAGGCAAGGAACAGCACCGACGCCACCGCGGCGAGGATCAGCCGCACCGGCTGGCTGTCGTCGGTCGGGGCGGCGGTTGCGGAGGCAGTCTGGGGGGCGGGCGCGCGGGCGGACAGGCCGCCCGGATCGGAAGACACGGACATGTCGACACCTTCGGGGCTTGGGACGGGCCGCGCGCGAGGGAGGGGAGAGGGGAGCGCGCCCGGCCCGGACGAGATTCATGTTGCGGGCATATATCTGCCTGTGGCAAATACATGTCAACAGCATCTATTTGCGTTCGCGCGGCTGTCCACCCATATGGGGGGCACGCCGATCACAGCCCCGCGAGGCCCGTCATGCCCGCCCCTGCCCCGTTCGCCCCGCCCGCCTCCGACGAGACGCCGGATCTCGCCGCGACCCTGCGCGCGGAAGGCCGGACCCCCGGGGCCGTCGCCGCGGCCCTCGCGCTCGACGGCACCATGGCGCGCTGGCGCCGGCGGGCGATGCAGCGCCGCTCGGAACGCCACGCGCTCGACGCGCTCGGCCTCGATCTCGACGTGCCCCGCCTCGACGTGCTGACCGCGATCCTCGCCCCGCACGGCGCCTTCGACTGCCGCGGGCAGGACGAGCCGACCGTGGGCACCATCGCCCAGCGCCTCGGGATCGACCCCTCGCGCGCCAGCCGCCTGATCGGCGACCTGATCGCCTCGGGCCATGTCCGCCGCGCCGTCAGCCAGCAGGACGCGAGGCGCACCGTGGTCGTGCTGACCGACACCGGCCGCGCCGCCGCCGAAGCGGTCCGCGCCACCAAGATCGGCCTCCTCGCCGCCTTTCTCGAGGACTGGACCGAGGCCGAGATCGAGACCTTCCTGCCGCTGCTCGAACGCTTCAGCCGCTGGACCGAATCCTTCGACCCCGACGAGGCGCCGCCGGCCGCGCAGGACTGAGCGCCCGGCCAGACGCGGCCAGACGCTCACGTAAGCCCCTGATAAAACGCCTTCGGCACCGCAATCCGGTCCCGGATCCGGCGCCCTGTCGGCACGAGATGTCTTGTGGAAATGGTGCGGTCGAGAAGACTCGAACTTCCACGGGAGTTACCCCACAGCGACCTCAACGCTGCGCGTCTACCAATTCCGC
>JAUHZL010000324.1 GCA_030425945.1 Alphaproteobacteria bacterium
CACAAGCACAGGTCGCCGCAGGAAGGGCCGGTGTCGCAAACCGCCATTCCTGAAATCGCCGTTGCAATAGGAGTTTCGGTCAACGCGCGCCTGCGCGGGGCCTGATTTACTGGAGACGCGCCAATGTCCGACAATGATGACGAGATCATCCTTTCCGAACTCGCTGACGACGAGCTCGTGCAGCAGATGTTCGACGACCTCTACGATGGTCTCAAGGAAGAGATCGAAGAGGGCGTCAACATCCTGCTCGAGCGCGGCTGGGAGCCCTACGACATCCTGACCAAGGCGCTGGTCGGCGGCATGACCATCGTCGGCAACGACTTCCGCGACGGCATCCTGTTCGTCCCCGAGGTCCTGCTGGCCGCCAACGCGATGAAGGGCGGCATGGCGATCCTGAAGCCGCTGCTGGCCGAAACCGGCGCGCCGCGCGTCGGCAAGATGGTGATCGGCACCGTGAAGGGCGACATCCACGACATCGGCAAGAACCTGGTGTCGATGATGATGGAAGGCGCCGGGTTCGAGGTGGTCGACCTCGGGATCAACACCGCCGTCGAGCGCTACCTCGAGGCGCTGGAGGCCGAGCAGCCCGACATCCTCGGCATGTCGGCCCTGCTGACCACGACGATGCCCTACATGAAGGTCGTGATCGACACGATGAAGGAAAAGGGCATCCGCGACGACTACACCGTGCTGGTCGGCGGCGCGCCGCTGAATGAGGAATTCGGCCGCGCCATCGGTGCCGACGCCTATTGCCGCGATGCGGCCGTTGCGGTCGAGACGGCCAAGATGTTCATGGCCCGCAAGCACAACCAGCTCGCCGCCGGGGCCTGAGGTCCCGCGCCGAACGCCCGCCGGGACCGCCTCAGCGCAGGTGGTCCCCGCCTCCCCAGCCGGACGTCCGATGTCCCTGCCCCCGCCCCCCAGCGACGCGACCCTGACCGAGGCCGGCCTGCCCCCGCGCGGCGCGGGCCGGGTCCTGCTGATCGCCTGTGGTGCGCTGGCGCGGGAAATCCTCGCGCTGATCGAGGCCAACGGCTGGTCGCATCTCGACCTCGCCTGCCTGCCCGCCATCCTGCACAACCGCCCCGAGCGCATCCCCGACGCCGTCGAGGCCGCAGTCCATCGGCACCGGGAGGCCTATGACCGCATCTTCGTGGTCTATGCCGATTGCGGCACCGGCGGCCTGCTGCAGGCGCGCTGCGCGGCCCTCGGGGTCGAGATGGTCCCCGGCCCGCATTGCTATGCCTTCTTCGAGGGGGTCGAGACCTTCGCCGCCCGCGACGAGATCACCGCCTTCTACCTGACCGACTTTCTCGTGCGGCAGTTCGAGGCCTTCGTGATCGAGCCGCTCGGCCTCGACCGCCACCCGCACCTGCGCGACATGTATTTCGGGCACTACACGACGCTGGTCTACCAGGCCCAGACCGAGGACGCGGGCCTCGACGCGAAAGCCCGCGCCTGCGCCGACCGGCTGGGCCTGCGTTACGAGCGCCGCTTCACCGGCTACGGCGACCTCGCGACGGCGATGGCACGGGCGGCTCAGACCTGATCCGGGGTCTCCTGCCGCGGGGACAAGACGCGCAGGATCACCAGAGTGTCATCCTCCATGCGGTAGAAAACCCGGTGCGCCTTGTAGGGAAAGCTGCGCACCCCCTCGCCGAGCGGTTCACGGCGGCCCATGCCGGGTTCGGAATGCAGGCTCAACAACAGGCGGTTCAGCCCGCGTTGATAGGCAATCGCGGCATCCGTTCCAAAGGTGGACAGACCGTAGTCCGCGATGCGGTCAAGGTCCCGCCTGGCCGCCGTCCGGATATCGATCATTCAGACGCTTGCTCGTGGCGCGTGCGGGCCTCTGCGAAGATTTCCTCCAGCGTGACCCCGCTCGACGGGCTGTCGATGCCCTTCTGGATCTCGGCCCGCAGCTCGGCCAGCGTGTAGCCCATGTTCTCGGAGCGCTCGCGTTCAAGGCGCAGCAGGTGGCGGACATAGTCGGAGGCGCTCGCGAAGCGGCCGGAGGCCACCGCCTCCTCGACCCAGGACTTCATCTCGGGCGTGAGCGAAACGTTCATCGTGACCATGGCCGCCTCCGTGGCAAGGATTGCCAAAGATTGCCACAGCCGGGCTGCGCTGTCACTCCGCCGCCTTGGCGGCCGTCTCGCGGATGCGCTCGACCATCGCCCGCAGCCCGTTCGAGCGCTGCGCCGAGAGGTGGTCGTTGAGGCCCAGCCGTTCCAGCTCGGCGCGGGCATCGATGCCCAGCACCTCGCGCACCGTCAGCCCGGAATAGAGCGTGACCAGCACCGCGATCAGGCCGCGCACGATCATCGCGTCGCTTTCACCGCGGAAGGAAAACACCGCCCCGGGGCCGTCGCCCTCGATCTGCGGCACGAGCCAGACCTGGCTGGCGCAGCCGTCCACCTTGGTGGCGGGGACGCGCAGCGCCTCTTCCAGCGGGGGCATCGCGCGGCCCATGTCGATGACGTGGCGATAGCGGTCTTCCCAGTCGTCCAGAAACTCGAAGGTTTCGGCCAGTTCCTCGAACGCTGCCTGTGCCATGCGGTCCTCCTGTCACACCGCCGATCTAAGCCGTTGACCGGGCAGCGTCCAGACCGGCAGGACTTTTCAAACCGCGCGTCCTGCGGTAGCCAGAGACCAGACAAGAAACCGGAGGCCGGGCAGATGAAACCGTTCGTGGCGGCAGGACTAATCGCAGTGCTGGTTCTTTCGGGCTGCGGCACCCGGCTGAACCCGATGAACTGGTTCGGCGGCAACAAGGAGCAGCGCCTCGACGCCGCGCCGGAGGAGTTCACCGCCGATCCCCGCGCGCTGGTCGCCGAGGTGACCCGCCTGTCGATCGAACGGATGCCGGGCGGCGCCATCGTGCGCGCGACGGGCCTGCCCCCGACCCAGGGCTTCTGGGATGCCGAACTGGTGGCGGACGACGGCCTCACCCCGGAGAACGGCGAGATCGCCTTCTCCTTCCGCGTGGCCGAGCCGCTCTATACCCGCCCCGCCTCGACCCGCCAGTCGCGCGAGATCGAGGTCGCGACCTTCCTGTCGGATACCGAGTTGTCGGGCGTGCGCCGGATCACCGTGATCGGCCAGTCGAACCGCCGGTCGTCGAACCGCTGATCGAAAGCCCCAGGTCGCAACGAAAAAGCCCCGGACGCGCTGTCCGGGGCTTTTCGCATCTCGGGGACGACCGCCTCACATGCGCGAGGCGACGTTCTCCCAGTTGACCAGCTTGTCGAGGAAGTTGGTCAGGTAGGCCGGACGCTTGTTGCGGAAGTCGATGTAGTAGGAATGCTCCCACACGTCGCAGCCGAGCAGCGCGGTCTGGCCGAAGCAGAGCGGGTTCACGCCGTTCTCCGTCTTGGTGACCTTCAGCGAGCCGTCGGCGTCCTTGACCAGCCAGCACCAGCCCGAGCCGAACTGGCCCGCGCCCGCGGCGGCGAAGTCGTCCTTGAACTTCTGCACCGAGCCGAAACTCTCGACGATCGCCGATTCCAGCTCGCCCGGCATCGCGTTACCGCCCGGCCCCATCATTTCCCAGAACTGCATGTGGTTCCAGTGCTGCGAGGCGTTGTTGAAGATGCCGTTCTGCGCAACCGCGCCCGGCTGGTAGGTGCCGCGGACGATCTCCTCCAGCGACTTCGCTTCCCACTCTGTCCCGGCGATCAGCTTGTTGCCGTTGTCGACATAGGCCTTGTGGTGCAGGTCGTGGTGGTACTCGAGCGTCTCGCGCGACATGCCGAGATCGGCCAGCGCATCGTGCGCGTAAGGAAGATCGGGAAGTTCGAAAGCCATGAAATGGGCCCCCCTCGTTGCGGTTTCCTGTTGGGGCACAGATGGAGGCTCGCAGGGGCAAAGGTCAA
>JAUHZL010000325.1 GCA_030425945.1 Alphaproteobacteria bacterium
GCGGGATGCTGCCGCTCGGGCCGGACATGGCCTCGCTCTCGGTCGGCTCGAACAACTTCCCGACCCGCGTCTACGAGAACCCGCCGGACCTCGTGGAGTGGCTGGCGGGCGAGATGCGCACCTACGACATCATGCCCGAGGTCGAGGCCTTCGACCTCAGCCACATCCTGAAGGCCATCGAGATGCACGCGCAGGGCAAGATCCCGCGCGGCCTCTACGTTCAGTTCGTGATGGGCGTGAAGAACGCGATGCCCGCCGACAAGACGGTGTTCGACTTCTACGTCGAGACCATGCGCACCCGCGCGCCCGGTGCGCCGTGGTGCGCGGCCGGGATCGGCGCGGCGCAGCTTGTCGTCAACGAATGGGCCATCGCGGCGGGCGGGCACACCCGCGCCGGGCTCGAGGACAACGTGCGCCTCGACCGCGACACGCTCGCGCCCTCGAACGCGGCTCTGATCCGGCGCGCGGCCGACCTCTGCGCCAAGTACGAGCGCCCCGTCGCCACCGTGGCTGAGGCCCGCGCCATCCTCGGGCTGCGTCCCGTCGCGGCGTGAGCGTCAGCGCCCATCCCTGGCTCGGCACGCTTCTGGGCGATGCCGAGACCGCCGCGCCGCTGGGCGCGGCGGCGCAACTGACCGACCTGCTCAAGGTCGAGGCCGCCTATGCCCGCGCGCTGGGGGACGCGGGCCGCGTGCCCCGGGAAACGGCGGAGGCCGCGGCGCAGGCCATCCTCGCCGCCCCCCTCGACCCGGACCGCCTGCGCACCCGCACCGCGCAGGACGGCGTCGTGGTGCCGGGCCTCGTCGCGCAGCTGAAGGCTCACCTGCCCGAGGCGCTGCACCCCGCGCTGCACAGCGGCCTGACCTCGCAGGACGTCATCGACACCGCGCTGGTGCTGGGGCTGCGCCGGGTCAACGACCTGCTGGCGCTGCGCCTCGCCGCGCTGTCGCAGGCGCTGCACGACCTGCGCCGCGACCATGGCACCGCCCCCCTGATGGGAGTCACCCGGATGCAGGACGCGCTGCCGATCACCGCCGGGGACCGCATCGACGCCTGGGCGCTGCCGCTGGCCGATCATGCCGCCCGGCTGACCGCTCTGCGTCCGCGCCTCGAACGGCTGTCCTTCGGCGGCCCGGTCGGCGCCTTGCCCGAAGCCGACCGCCCGGTGGCCGAAGCGCTGGCGACCCGCCTCGGCCTGCCGCCCCCGGGCAAGGCGTGGCACGCCATGCGCGACGGAATTGCCGAGTATGGCGGCTGGCTGTCGCTGGTGACCGGCACGCTGGGCAAGATGGGGCAGGACCTCGCCCTGATGGCCCAGACCGGGCAGGTGGCGCTCGCGGGGGGCGGGGCCTCGTCCGCGATGCCGCACAAGCAGAACCCGGTCGCCGCCGAAACCCTCGTGACGCTCGCCCGGTTCAACGCCACGCTCCTTTCGGGCCTGCACCAGGCGCTGGTGCACGAGCAGGAACGCTCCGGCGCGGCCTGGGCGCTGGAATGGCTGCTCCTGCCGCAGATGACCGAGGCGACCGGAACCGCCCTGCGCACCGCCGCCGATCTGGCCCGCGCGGTGCGCCGCCTCGGACCGGCCTGAGCCGACCCGTCGCAGCCCTGCGCGTTGCGGCGCTGCCGCAACTGTGGCAAACGATCCCCGACCCCGTCTTTCAGGAACGACGCCATGACCGATTTTGCCGCGCGCCGCCGCATGATGGTAGACACCCAGGTCCGGCCCTCGGACGTGACCAAGTATCCGATCATCGACGCGCTGCTGACCGTCCGCCGCGAGGTCTTCGTGCCCGACGCCCTGCGCGAGATCGCTTATGCCGGCGAGAACATCACGCTCGAGGCGGACCGCGTCCTGCTGGAGCCGCGCACGCTGGCCAAGATGCTCGACGCGCTCGACATCCAGCCGACCGAGCTCGTGCTCGATATTGGCCCGGCGCTGGGCTACTCCGCCGCCGTCATCGGCCGCCTCGCCGAGGCCGTCGTCGCCGTCGAGGAAGACGAGACCTGGGCCGGCGAGGCCGAGAGCCTGCTCGCCGCCGAAGGGGCCGACAATGTCGCCGTCGTCGCCGCCCCGCTGGCGGTCGGTGCGCCCAAACACGGCCCCTACGATGTGATCACCGTGCAGGGCGGGATCGAGGTGCTGCCGGCCGCCATCGAGGACCAGCTGAAGGAGGGCGGTCGCATCGCCGCGCTCTTCACCGACGACCAGCTCGGGACCGTCAAACTGGGCATCAAGCGCAATGGCCGCATTTCGTGGCGCTTTGCCTTCAATGCCAGCGCACCGGTGCTTCCGGGTTACACCCGCACGGCTTCCTTCGCGCTCTGAGCCGTCGCGCACAGTCCTCTGCCTTGTGAACCCCGCCCCCCCGGTGGTAGAGGAGCACAAGGCAGCAGGACAGGCACAATGTCACAAATCGTACACGGTTTTCGCAGCGCTTTCAGACATCTGCTGATCGGACTCGCGGTCACGGCAGGGGTTGCCGCCACGACCGTTCCGCTGCGGGCCGAAACGCTGGGCGATGCCCTCGTGGGGGCCTACCGCTCGTCGAACCTGCTCGAACAGAACCGCGCGCTGCTGCGCGCCGCCGACGAGAACGTCGCCAGCGCCGTCTCGGCCCTGCGCCCGGTCGTCAACTTCGTCGCCAGCCAGTCCCGCACCGACACCGGCGGCGTCGTCACCCATTCCGGCAGCCTCGCGCTGCAGGCCTCGATGACGCTCTACGACTTCGGCCGCAACGGGCTGGGTGTGGACGTGCAGAAGGAAACCGTGCTGGCCACTCGTGCCGCGCTGGTCAACATCGAGCAGACCGTGCTCGAAAACGCCGTGATCGCCTTCACCTCGGTGCGCAGTGCCGCGCAGACCGTCGCGCTGCGCCAGAACAACGTCCGCGTCATCACCGAGCAGCTGCGCGCCGCGCAGGACCGCTTCGAGGTCGGTGAGGTCACCCGCACCGATGTCGCGCTCGCCGAGGCCCGGCTGGCCGAGGCGCGCTCGAACCTCGTCGCGGCGCAGGGCGCGCTGGCCAGCGCCCGCGAACTCTACAAGCTCGTGGTCGGCCGCTATCCCGACCAGCTCCTGCCGCCGCCCGCCGGTCCGCAGACTGCCGCCACGCTGGAGGAGGCCCGCGCCATCGCCGTGCGCCGCCACCCGACCATCGAGCAGGCCCAGCACATCGTCGCCGCCCGCGACCTCGCCGCCGAGGCCGCCAAGCGCGGGGTCCTGCCGACGATCAGCGGCAGCGCCTCCGCCAGCCGTTCGGTCACCACCGGCACCAACTCGAACCAGCTCTCGATCACCCTGACCCAGCCGCTCTATGCCGGGGGCCGCATCTCGGCCGGGTACCGGGCTGCCGTCGCCAACGCCGAGGCCGCGCGCGCCGACCTGCGCCAGCAGGTCCTGCTCGTCGAGCAGGCCGTGGCGAACGCCTGGGTCGATATCCAGGTGGCCCGCTCCAGCCTCGAATCGAGCGACCGCCAGATCCGTTCGGCCCGCGTCGCCTTCGACAGCGTGTCCGAGGAAGCCGCCCTCGGGGCCCGGACCACCCTCGACGTGCTCGACGCCGAGCAGGACCTGCTGAACGCCCAGAGCGCCCGCATCAACGCCGAGGCGCAGCTGACCAACTCGGTCTACGGGCTGCTGTCGGCGATGGGCCTGCTGACGGTCGAGCACCTGAACCTCGGGATCCCGACCTACGACCCGTCGGTCTACTACAACGCCGTGCAGAACGCGCCTGCGACCTCCACCCAGGGCCGCCGTCTGGACCGCGTGCTGAACAGCATCGGGCGCAACTGATCGCGGCAACGCGCCCCGGTTCCGCCACGGTCTCGCCTTCCGAGCGCCCCTGCGCTGGCCTTGTTTGACGACTGGG
>JAUHZL010000326.1 GCA_030425945.1 Alphaproteobacteria bacterium
GCTACAACATCGAAAGCCTGACCGTCGCCGAGGTGGACCACCAGGGCCACCGCTCGCGGATCACCGTCGTCACCACCGGCACCCCGCAGGTGATCGAGCAGATCAAGGCCCAGCTCGACCGCATGGTACCGGTCCACGAGGTCCATGACCTGACCGTGGAAGGCCCCGCCGTCGAGCGCGAACTGGCGCTCTTCAAGGTCGCGGGCACCGGCAACGAGCGGATCGAGGCGCTGCGGCTGGCCGAGATCTTCCGCGCCAACGTGGTCGACTCGACGCTGGACAGCTTCATCTTCGAGATCACCGGCACCAGCCAGAAGGTCGATGCCTTCGGCGACCTGATGCGCCCGCTGGGCCTGAAGGAAATCGCCCGCACCGGCATCGCCGCCCTCTCGCGCGGGGCCTGACGGCCGCCCGCAAGGGCGAATTCGCGTCATCCGAGGTCGCAACCGGGCGCGTCCCGGCCTCCGCCCGCGGGCAGGCTCCCCCCCGATACACAAGGGGGAGGCCCGCGCGATGACCCGTGACCTGACCACCGTGCGCCGCGAGATCGCGCGCGCCAACGGCCTGCCGAACGCCCATTACACCGACCCCGCCACCATCGCCGCCGAGAACGAGGCGGTGCTGGCGCGGCAGTGGGCCGGGCTCGACGTCGCCTCCGCCGTGCCCGAGCCGGGCGATGCCAAACCGCTGAGCTTCCTTGGCAATCCGCTCCTGCTGCTGTGCGACCGCGAGGGCGTCGTGCGGGTGTTCCAGAACATCTGCCGCCACCGCGGCATGATCCTCGTCGAGGAGCCGCGCAAGATCGAGGGCGCGCTGCGCTGCCCCTACCACTCGTGGTGCTACGGCCTCGACGGGCGGCTGGTGGCGACCCCGCATGTCGGCGGGCCGGGCCAGAACAGCCACCCCGACATGGACCGCACGACGCTCGGCCTGATCGAGGTGCGCAGCCACGTCTGGCGCGACGTGGTGTTCGTGAACCTGTCGGGCGACGCCGCCCCCTTCGAAGAGATCCACGCCGACCTGATCGCCCGCTGGGCCGAGTTCGACCAGCCGCTCTGGC
This sequence comes from Alphaproteobacteria bacterium, assembly GCA_030425945.1. Classification (GTDB taxonomy): domain Bacteria; phylum Pseudomonadota; class Alphaproteobacteria; order Rhodobacterales; family Rhodobacteraceae; genus Dinoroseobacter. The sequence continues at coordinate 1,061 of JAUHZL010000326.1, forward strand.
ATGGCGGGCCGGACAGCGCCTTCACGCTGGACGTGGCGACGAACTGGAAACTGGCGGTCGAGAACTACTGCGAAAGCTACCACCTGCCCTGGGTGCATCCCGGCCTGAACAGCTACTCGCGGCTGGAGGACCATTACCATATCGAGGCGCCCGGCCGGTATTCCGGTCAGGGAACGCTGGTCTACCGCCAGCTTCGCGGCGCGGACGAGGCCACCTTCCCCGACTTTCCCGGCCTCTCCGCCAAGTGGGACACCGCTGCGGAATACGTTTCGCTCTTTCCGAACGTGCTCTTGGGGGTTCACCGCGACCACGCCTTCGCGATCATCCTCGAGGCGGTCGAGGCCAACCGCACCCGCGAGCACATCCATCTCTACTACGCGCGTCCCGACACCGACGAGATGCTGCGCGCCAAGAACGCGCAGCTGTGGAAGACCGTGTTCCTCGAGGACATCTTCGTGGTCGAGGGCATGCAGCGCGGCCGCCACGCGCGCCACTTCGACGGCGGTCGGTTCAGCCCGGCGATGGACGGGCCGACGCACCTCTTCCACGACTGGGTCGCCGCCCTGATGCTGGGCGAGGACCCGGTCCCGCCCGCACAACACGCGGCGGAATGAGCACGGCCCTCGACGCGGCCCTGCTCGCCGCCCACGCGGCGGACGACCGCGCGGCGCTGGTCGCGCTCTACACGCAGGCCGCCGCGAGCGCCGCGACCGAGACCGCCGCGGCCTTCTACCTGACCCATGCGTGGATCTTCGCGCTCGACGCCGGGGACCCGGCCGCCCCGGCCCTGCACGCCCGGCTGGTGGCCATGGGCCGCGACACCGCCTGAGCCCGCAAGCCCCCTATACAAGCGCGGACGAACCGGCTATGTGCCGCCCCTGATCCTGCGGGCGAGTCCCTTTCCCGCCCGCCCCTAGACCATGGCTTTCCCGAACATGCACCAGACCCTTGCCGATGCGCTCGCCGAGCGCGGCTACGACACGCTGACCCCGGTTCAGACCGCTGTCGGAGACGAAGCGCTCACCGGGCGCGACCTGCTCGTCTCGGCCCAGACCGGCTCGGGCAAGACGGTGGGCTTCGGCCTCGCCATCGCGCCGTCGATCCTCGACGACGAGGGCCGCATCGCCGGGTCCGGCCTGCCGCTGGCGCTGGTCATCGCGCCGACGCGGGAACTGGCGCTGCAGGTCAAGCGCGAGCTGGGCTGGCTCTATGCCGGAACCGGGGCGCGCATGGCGTCCTGCGTCGGCGGCATGGATGTCCGCGACGAGCGCCGCGCGCTGGAACGCGGGGCCGAGATCGTCGTCGCCACGCCGGGCCGCCTGCGCGATCACCTGACGCGCGGCGCCATCGACCTGAGCCAGGCCCGCGCCGTGGTGCTGGACGAGGCCGACGAGATGCTCGACCTCGGGTTCCGCGAAGACCTCGAATTCATCCTCTCCGAGGCGCCCGCCGACCGTCGCACGCTGATGTTCTCGGCCACGGTGCCCGCCGAGATCGAGCGCCTTGCGCAGACCTTCATGACCGATCCCGAGCGCGTCGACCTGCGCGGTGCGGGCGAGGCGCATGCCGACATCGCCTACCAGGCGCTGCAGGTCGCGCCACAGGACGAGGAACACGCGGTTCTCAACGTGCTGCGCTATCACGAGGCGCGCACCGCGATCGTCTTTGCCAACACCCGCGCCGTGGTCGCCCGCCTGACCGCGCGGCTGTCGAACCGGGGCTTCTCCGTCGTCTCGCTGTCGGGCGAGCTGACCCAGCCCGAGCGCGCCCATGCGCTGCAGGCGCTGCGCGACGGCCGCGCCCGGGTCTGCGTCGCGACCGACGTCGCCGCGCGCGGGCTGGACCTGCCGGGGCTCGACCTCGTCGTGCATGCCGAACTGCCGTCCTCGTCCGAGACGCTGCTGCACCGCTCGGGCCGCACCGGCCGGGCCGGGGCCAAGGGGCTGTCGGCGCTGATCGTGCCGCCGAAGCGGCAGGGCAAGGCGTCGCGCCTGCTGCGCGAGGCCGGGATCGAGGCCGAATGGCTGCCCGCCCCCAGCGCCGACGCGGTGCTGGCCCGCGACGCCGAGCGGCTGGTGGACGATCCGGTCTGGGACGAGCCGATGGCCGAGAGCGAAGCCGACCTCGTGGCCCGGCTGGTCGAAACCAAGACACCCGAACAGATTTCTGTTGCCTATCTTCGTTTGTGGCGGGCCAGCCATGCCGCGCCCGAGGACCTGTCCGATCCGAAGTCGCCGCCCCCGAAGAAGGGCCCGCGCGCGGCCTTCGGACCGGCGACCTGGGTCGCGCTGTCGGTCGGTCGCCTCGACCGGGCCGAGCCGCGCTGGGTGCTGCCGATGCTGTGCAACGCCGGCGGCATCGACAAGAGCGCCATCGGTGCGATCCGGATCGAAGACAAGCAAACCTATATTGAAGTCCTGTCAGACACCCTGCCCGGCCTGCTGGGCAGCCTCGACGGCGAGGGCGTGATCGACAAGGGAATCCGCCTGACCGTGGTCGAGGGCACCCCCGAGCTGACGCCGCGACCGCCGCGCGAAGAGCGCCCGGCCCGGGACGACCGGCCGCCGCGCAAGCCCCGCGCGCCCCGCGCCGATGGCGATGCCCCGCGCCCGGCCCGGCCGCGCCGCGAAGACGGCGACCGCCCGCGCGCCAGCTACGGCGACAGCCGCCCGCCGCGTTCCGAGGGCGACGACCGCCCGTCCCGGCCTTACCCCAGGCGCGACGAGGGCGACCGCCCGAAGAAACCCTTCGTCAAGCGCGAAGACGGCGACCGGCCCGCGAAGCCCTACGCGAAGCGC
>JAUHZL010000327.1 GCA_030425945.1 Alphaproteobacteria bacterium
GTTCCGGGGTCGGGTGCGAGTGCACCTGCACCCGCCGCGCGATGACATCCCCGAGGAAGTTGGTCAGAACCATCTCGCAACTGCGCCGGCCGACCTTCAGGCCGAAGAACAGGGCGCCGTCCCCGGCGAGGTGCATCGGGATCAGCGGTTGTCCGACCTTCCCGCGCACCGGAGCGCCCCGCAGGATCAGGCCATCCTCTTCCAGCGCGCGCATGATGACCGACATCGTCTGCGCCGACAGCCCGGTTCGCCGCGCGATCTCGGCGCGGGCCATCGGTCCGAAGCGGCGAAGCATGGTCAGGATCAGCCGCTCGTTCTGGGCCCGGATGCCATCGGCACGCCCCGACAGAAGCGCGGTCACGGTTTCCCGTCCCTCCATGCTGCCCAATTCGCCCGGCATTGCGACCTCCCTGTCGTGGCCAGACCCTTCCCCAGTCCCGATGGCCTGTCAATAATAAACCAAGTTGATTTAATTATTGACAGGGGACTGCGACTCCGCCCAGATGGCGCTGTTTCGAGCCGTGCGGAGAGCGTGCGGCGCCACGGGAGGAGAGAAACATGACCCATTCGTTCGCGAAATCTGCCCTCATGGGCGCGACCGCGCTGACGCTGCTCGGCTTCGCAGGGGCCGCCGAGGCGGGCAGCCACGGGATCGGCGCCTGCCTGATCACCAAGACCGACACCAACCCCTTCTTCGTGAAGATGAAGGAAGGCGCCGAGGCCAAGGCCGAAGAACTCGGCATCACCCTGTCCACCTATGCCGGCAAGATCGACGGCGACGTTGAGAGCCAGATCGCGGCGGTCGAAAGCTGCATCGCCGCAGGGGCCAAGGGCATCCTGATCACGCCGTCGGACAGCCGCGCCCTGGCGCCGGTCGTGACGCAGGCGCGCGACGCGGGCCTTCTGGTGATCGCGCTCGACACGCCGTTCGAGCCCGCCGATACCGCTGACGCGACCTTCGCCACCGACAACTTCCTCGCCGGCGAGCTGATCGGCAAATGGGCCGCGGCGACCATGGGCGACACCTCGGGCGCCAAGATCGCGCTGCTCGACCTCAACGCCTCGGAAATCTCGGTCGACTACCTGCGCGACCAGGGCTTCCTCCAGGGCTTCGGCGTCGACATCAAGGACCCGACCGACATCGGGGACGAAGACGATGCCCGCATCGTCGGCAACGACGTGACCAACGGCAACGAGGAAGGCGGCCGGACCGCGATGGAGAACCTGCTCCAGAAGGATCCGGGCGTGAACGTCGTCTACACCATCAACGAGCCGGCCGCCGCCGGGGCCTACGAGGCGCTGAAGGCTGTCGGCCTGGAAGGCCAGGCGATGATCGTGTCGGTCGATGGCGGCTGCCCGGGCGTGCAGAACGTGGCCGAAGGCGTGATCGGCGCGACCTCGATGCAGTTCCCGCTGCTGATGGCGTCGCTCGGCATCGAGGCCATCAAGACCTTCGCCGAGACCGGCGAGAAGCCGGCGAACACCGAAGGCCTCGACTTCTACAACACCGGCGTTCAGCTCGTGACCGACCAGCCGGTCGACGGCATCCCGTCGATCACCTCGGCCGAAGCGCTCTCGCTCTGCTGGGGCTGATCCCCGGCTTCGGAGACGGGGGCGCGTCCAGCGCCCCCGTCATCCCCCGGCGGCCCGGATGGTCGCCATCGCGGCGCCCGCTTGCCTGACGCGGGCAAACTGCGGCACCGTCATCCCAGGGAGGATCCACCATGACCGACACGCCTGAGAGGGGCCGTGGCGCACAGGACTACGAGTCCGTTGTCGCCCAGAGCGACACCGCCGTGGCGCGCTTCGAGGAGCGGCACCGCTCGCCGCTCGGATTTCTGCAACATATCCTGCACGGCAACCCGACGCTGGTACCGGTCATCGTGCTGATCCTGTCTGTCGCCGTCTTCGGGGTCGTGGCGGGCGAGCGGTTCTTTTCGGCCTTCAACCTGTCCCTGATCCTGCAGCAGGTGTCGATCATCGGCATTCTCGCCGCCGCGCAGACCCTGATCATCCTCACGGCCGGCATCGACCTGTCGGTGGCGGCCGTGATGGTGCTGATGTCCGTCATCGCGGGGAACCTCGCCGTCTACATGGGCGTTCCCGCGCCGATCGCCCTGCTGGTGTCCTTCATCGGGGGCACCGCGGCGGGGCTGTTGAACGGGCTGCTTGTCACCAAGGTCAAGCTGCCGCCCTTCATCACGACGCTCGGAACCTGGTCGATCTTCTATGCCCTCAACCTGTGGCTGTCGGGCGCGCAATCGATCCGCAGCCAGGACATCGACGAGCAGGCGCCGCTGCTGAAGATCTTCGGCACCGTGATCGAGATCGGAGGCGCCCGCATCACCTGGGGGTCGCTGCTGATGGTCGCCGTCTTCGTGGTGCTCTGGTACATGCTGAACAAGACCGCCTGGGGCCGCCATGTCTATGCCGTCGGCGATGACAAGGATGCCGCCGAACTGGCGGGGATCCGCACCGACCGCATCCTGATCTCGGTCTACATGCTGGCCGGTCTCGTCTGCGCCGTCGCGGCCTGGGCCTCGATCGGCCGGGTCGGCTCGATCTCGCCGCAGGCCTTCTACGAGGGCAACCTGCAGTCCATCACCGCTGTCGTCATCGGGGGCATCTCGCTCTTCGGCGGGCGCGGCTCCATCCTCGGGGCGCTTTTCGGGGCGCTGATCGTGGGGGTGTTCCAGTCCGGCCTGCGCCTCGCCGGGGTGGACGTGCTCTGGCAGGTCTTTGCCATCGGCTGGCTTATCATCATCGCGGTCGCCATCGACCAATGGATCAGAAAGGTGTCGGCATGACCTCGCAGGCTCCCATTCTCACCGCGCGCGGACTGGTCAAGCGCTATGGCCGCGTGACCGCGCTCGACAACGCCGACTTCGATCTCTACCCGGGCGAAATCCTCGCCGTGATCGGCGACAACGGGGCGGGCAAGTCCTCGCTGATCAAGGCGATCTCCGGCGCGATCCGTCCCGACGAGGGCGAGATCCGGCTCGAAGGCAAACCGGTCAGCTTCTCGTCGCCGCTGGAGGCGCGCGAAGCAGGGATCGAGACGGTCTACCAGACCCTCGCCCTGTCCCCCGCGCTGTCGATCACCGACAACATGTTCGTCGGACGCGAGATCCGCAAACCCGGGCCGCTGGGCAAGTACTTCCGCATGCTCGATCACCGGGCGATGGAAGAGTTCGCCCGCGAGAAGCTGTCGGAGCTTGGGCTGATGACGATCCAGAACATCAACCAGGCGGTCGAAACCCTTTCCGGAGGGCAGCGCCAGGGCGTGGCGGTGGCCCGGGCGGCGGCGTTCGGATCGAAGGTCATCATCCTCGACGAGCCGACCGCAGCCCTCGGGGTCAAGGAAAGCCGGAAGGTGCTGGAACTGATCCTCGACGTGCGCAGCCGGGGCATTCCGATCGTGCTGATCTCGCACAACATGCCCCATGTCTTCGAGGTGGCGGACCGCATCCACATTCACCGCCTCGGGCGCCGGCTCTGCGTGATCGACCCCAAGTCCCACAGCATGTCGGATGCCGTGGCCTTCATGACCGGGGCCAAGGAACCGCCGGACCGCGCCCAGGCGGTCGCCGAAACGGTCTGAGGCTGCTCGGACTTTAGCGCGCTCTCCCTGCCGGAGGGCGCGTTCTTCCTTCTCAAGGGTCTGTCCGCGTCGGATGCTGCGTGCAAGCAAGGGTCCAACCGCGCCCCCTGATCTAGCAGGCCGCTGAAGAAGTCGGCTGTGCAGAACGGTTTCCTTTCGGCGCGACTGTCCGGGTTTGTCTTCGGGCGCCTTGGCGCAGAAAGCATGCTTGTTTGACGCGGTTTTCTATCGTCACGCA
>JAUHZL010000328.1 GCA_030425945.1 Alphaproteobacteria bacterium
CGAAGGCCACCATCAGCAGCGGCCGGCGCAGCAGCAGCACCAGCGCCAGCACCAGCGCCCCGCCCGCGGCGATCAGCAGGGCATCGCCCCGCAGCATTCCCGCCGTCGAGCCGAGCAGCAGCGTGTCGAGCCCGGCCTGCCGTCCCGAGGGCAGGGTCTGGATCACGGTCAGAAGGACGATCCCCGCCCCGAAGAACACCGACAGCACCGCGCCGATCGCGGCGTCCTCGGACAGCCGCGTGTGGCGGGTCAGCGCCTGCACCAGGATCAGGCCCAGCGCCGCCGACAGCGCCGAGCCGACCAGCAGGCCCGGCAGCGCGCGCCCGTCGCCGCCGAAAGCCACCATGACGAGAAACGCGAGGCCGACCCCCGGCAGGGTCGCGTGGCTGATGGCGTCCGACAGAAGCGCGCGCTTGCGCAGGTAGAGGAAGGTGCCGGTGACGCCCGCCGCGATGCCGAGCAGGGTCGCGCCCACCGCCACCAGCGTGGCGTTGTAGCCGAGACCGAGCGTCAGCGCGTCGAGCAGCATCGCCCTACCCGGCGTTCCGGTCGCGCGCCGCGGTCGCCAGCCGCCCGCCATAGGCCGCGCTCAGCGCCGCCTCGGTAAAGGCCTCGGCCACCGGCCCCTCGGCCAGCTTGCGGCGGTTCAGGATCAGCACCCGGTCGAAGTAATCGGCCACGGTGCTCAGGTCGTGGTGGACCGCGACCACGGTCCGGCCCGCATCCCGCAGCCCCTTCAGGACGGCGACGATGGCCGCCTCGGTCGCGGCATCGACCCCCGCGAAGGGCTCGTCGAGCAGCACGATGTCGGCCTTCTGCGCCAGCGCGCGTGCCAGGAACACGCGCTGCTGCTGGCCGCCCGACAACTGGCCGATCTGGCGCGGGGCAAAATCCTCCATCCCGACCTGCCGCAGGCAGTCGAGCGCGGCGTCGCGGTGGCGGGCGCGGACCCGGCCGAGCAGTCCGAGCTCGCGGTAGAGCCCCATCATCACCACGTCGATCACCCGGGTCGGGAAGTCCCAGTCGATGCTCGCGCGCTGCGGAACATAGGCAATCCGGTCGCGCGCCTCGGCGATCGGCCGGCCGAAGACCGTGACCACGCCGGAGACCCGCGGGATCAGTCCCAGCGCCGCCTTCAGCAGGGTAGACTTGCCCGCCCCGTTCGGCCCGATGATGGCGGTCATGGTGCCGGGGGGCATGTCGGCATCGACCGAGAACACCGCGGGCGCGCCGCCGTAGCTGACCGTCATCCCCCGGAGCGCCAGCGCCTGACCCGCCCGGTCCGCCGCCGGGCGTGTCACCCCGTCTTCTGCAATCAGGTCGAGCGATGCCATGTCGGCTCCCGTTGTTCCGGTCTCAGACGGCGGCCAGCCGTCCGTCCATGCCCCCGCGCGGCGCGGTGCCGCCCAGCGCGGTGGCGATGGTGGTGACGTTGTGGTCGATCATGCCGACCCATGTGCCCTCGTAGGTGCCCGGCACGCCCATCGCGTCCGAGTAGAGTTCGCCGCCGATCCGGACCTCGTGGCCCTGCGCGGCGGCCCCCTCGATCAGGGCGCGCACGTTGCGGTCCGAAACCGAGCTTTCGACGAAGACGGCCCCGATCCGGCGCGACACCAGCAGGTCGACGAGCGCGCCGATCCGGGACAGGCCCGCTTCGCTTTCGGTCGAGATACCCTGGATGCCGATCACCTCGAACCCGTAGGCCTGCCCGAAATAGCCGAAGGCGTCATGCGCGCTGAGCAGCACCCGCGCGGCCTCGGGCACGCTTGCCAGCACGTCGCGGGCATAGGCGTCGAGGCAGGCCGCCTCGGCCCGGTGCGCGGCGGCCCCGGCGGCGAAGACGTCGGCGGCCTCGGGGCGAGCCGCCGTCAGGGCGCGCGCAACTTCCGTGATCACGCCCGACCACAGCATCGGGTCCATCCATACATGCGGGTCGAAGCGGTTCTCGTACTCCTCGTGGGCACGCAGGCGGTCCTTCGGCAGCGCCTCGGCCACCGCGACCACGGCGCGCTGACGGGCGAGGTCCCCGAAGAACTCCTCCATCTGCGCCTCGAGGTAGAGCCCGTGCCACAGGGTCAGGTCGGCGCGGGTCATCGCCACGATATCGGTGCGGGTCTGGCGGTAGCTGTGCGGGTCGACCCCCGGCCCCGTCAGGGCGCGGACCTCGACGGCCTCACCGCCGACCTGCCGCGCCGTGTCGGCGATCATGCCCGTGGTGGCGACGACGGACAGCGGCGCCCCGTCCGCCAAGCCGGGCAGCGGCAGGGCTGCGGGGGCGGCCGCGGCGGCGGCGGTCATCAGCAGGGAACGGCGGGTCAGGCGCATGGTCGGTCGGTCCTCGTCCGGCAGGTCGGGTATGACAGTCTCAGCGGGGCCATGCCTGACATATGCGAGCCATTCGCAAGAAGTCAACGCAATTGCGACTTAGTCGCAAACGAAAACCGCTCAGATCAGACGAGCAGCCCCTGCTCCAGCCGCAGGACACGATCCATGCGCGCGGCGAGCGCGTGGTTGTGCGTCGCGATCAGCGCCGCCAGCCCGGTCTCGCGCACCAGCCGCATCAGCGCCTCGAAGACCCGGTCGCTGGTTTCGGGGTCGAGGTTGCCGGTCGGCTCGTCCGCCAGAAGCAGGCGCGGCGCGTTCGCCAGCGCCCGGGCAATCGCCACCCGCTGCTGCTCGCCGCCCGACAGCGCGGCCGGGCGATGCCCCGCGCGCGCGGCCAGTCCCATCTGGTCCAGCAACTCCGCCGCCCGGACCTCGGCGGCGCGGCGGGACACGCCATCGGCGAGTTGCGGCAGGACGAGATTCTCGGTCGCGCTGAACTCGGGCAGCAGGTGGTGGAACTGGTAGACGAAGCCCACCTCGCGCCGCCGCGCGGTCGTCCGTGTCCGGTCGTCGAGCCCGGTCATGCTGCGCCCGTTCAGCGCCACCTCGCCCGTGTCGGGGGTGTCGAGCAGGCCCGCGATGTGCAGCAGCGTCGATTTGCCCGCCCCGGAGGGCGCGACGAGCGCCACGACCTCGCCCGGCTGCAGGGTCAGGTCCACCCCGCGCAGCACCGCGATTTCGCCCTTGCGATAGCTCTTCCGGATGCCCGACAGGTGCAGGACGGCCTCACTCATAGCGCAGCGCCTCCACCGGGTTCATTCGGGCCGCGCGCCGGGCCGGGAAGATGGTCACGAGGAACGACAGCCCCAGCGACAGCGACACCGCCGACAGCACGTCCGCCAGTTCCAGCCGCGCCGGCAGGTCATAGATGCCCCGGATCGAGGGGTCCCAGACGCCGCCGCCCGCGACCCAGTTCACGAAGGAGAAGATCGGGTCGATGTAGAGCGCGAAGAGGCAGCCCAGCGCCGTGCCCGCCGCGGTGCCGATCAGGCCGGTGAAGGCCCCGCAGATGAAGAAGACCCGCAGGATCGAGCCCTCGCTCAGCCCGATGGTGCGCAGGATGCCGACGTCCCGGCCCTTGTTCTTGACCAGCATGATCAGCCCCGAGACGATGTTCATCGCGGCGATCAGCACGAGGATGGACAGGATGATGAACATCACGTTGTCCTCGATGTCGAGCGCCCGCAGGAACGCGCCCGAGGCATCGCGCCAGGTCCAGATCAGCGTGTCGTCGCCCGAGGCCCGCATCAGGTCGAGCGCGTAGTCGTCCACCCGTTCCGGCTGGTCCACCATCACCTCGATCTCGTCGGCGGCCCCGGTGCGGTTGAAATAGGCCTGTGCCTCGGCGAACGGCATGTAGATGCGGGTGCGGTCGATGTCGTAGCGCCCGACCGAGAAGATGTGCACCACCTCGTAGGTCTTCACCCGGGGGCTGGTCCCGAAGGCGGTCC
>JAUHZL010000329.1 GCA_030425945.1 Alphaproteobacteria bacterium
GAGGCCAGTTCGGCGGCGCTGCGCAGGATCAGGCCCATGTCCTCCGGGGCCTCCTCCATCGCTTCCTCGGCGAGGATGCGCAGCGCGCCGCGCATCTCCTCGTCGCGGATCGAGCGGGCCACGTTCAGCCCCGGCGCGCCCGGGGTGACGATGGCGTGGCGGCTCTTGAACAGCAGCCGGTCGGTCAGCGGCACCGCCTTGCCCGGCTCGGCCACGCCCGAGACCTGCACCAGAAGCGCCTGCCCGTCGCTGAGGCCCTTTGTGCCGCGCAGGAAACCCGACTGCCCGTCCGGCAGGCGGACGGTCGTGCCGCCCTGCCCCTTCATCGGCCGGTCGAGCCGCCCGCGCAGGATCGCGCCGACGCCGGGTCCGTCCGTCTCGGGCGGGTCGATCAGGATATCCTCCAGCACCCCGTCCACCATCAGCGCGGCGGCGGCGCGGCCGTCGCCCAGCCGGTCGAGGATCACCACGCGGCCCTTCATGCCAGCACTCCCGCGCCGCGCAGAAGCTGCGCCGTCTCGGCCAGCGGCAGGCCCACGACGGCGGAATAGCTGCCCTGCATCCACGGGATGAAGGCGGCGGCGGGTCCCTGGATGCCGTAGCCGCCCGCCTTGCCCTGCCAGTCGCCGCTGGCGATGTAGGCGGCGATCTCGGCCTCGGAGAGGCGCTTCATGCGCAGGGTCGTGACCACGTCGCGGGTGCGCAGGCCGCGCCCGTCGCGCAGGCAGAGCGCGGTCACCACCCGGTGCCGCCGTCCGGAGAGCGCGCTCAGGAACACCTCGGCCTCGGCGGCATCGGCGGGTTTCCCGAAGATGCGGCGGGCGGTGTAGACGGTGGTGTCGGCGGTCAGCGCCACCTCGCCCCCGGCCAGATCGAGCGCCTCGGCCTTCTCGCGCGCCATGCGGCGGCAATAGCGGCGCGGCTCCTCGCCCGGGGCCGGGGTCTCGTCGATGTCCGCCGGGCGCACCGCGTCCGGGGTCACGCCGATCTGGGCGAGCAGTTCGAGGCGGCGCGGGCTGGCCGAACCGAGGATCAGTCTGGGTCGGGGGGGGGTCATCGCGCCTCGCTCATCGGGGGCCGGAGCCCCGCTGACGCGCGGCCCGCGCGGCCCAGCGCGCTTACTTGAAGCGGTAGTTGATCCGGCCCTTGGTCAGATCGTAGGGGGTCATTTCCACCTGAACCTTGTCGCCGGCCAGAACCCGGATGCGGTTCTTCCGCATCTTGCCTGCCGTATGCGCGATGATCTCATGGCCGTTTTCCAGCTCGACCCTGAACGTCGCATTCGGCAGGAGTTCCTTCACGACGCCGGGGAATTCGAGCAGTTCTTCCTTGGCCATGGTCACTCCATCGTTGCATTTTGCCCCGCAACGCAGGGCGCGCCACTAAATGCGCCCGAATCACCGGCTTTTCAAGGCTGCATCTGGCCACGGGTCCGAATCGTGACGGGGGCGTTGCGGGCAGCACTTTCGGGCCAGTGGCGGTGGTTCAGCACCTGCCCGTCCGCGCGCACCGCCGCGATGGCGGCGCGGTCGGCCTCGGCCACCACCCAGCCGGGGGCATCCATCGCGCCTTCGGCCAGCACGCCGGTCGCGGGAAAGCCCCGGTCGGGGGGGCCGTAGATCGCCGCGGCGCCGTGGTTCTCGTCCACCGCGGGGCACCAGGGCGCGTCGCCCACGGTGGGCGATTGCACGACGACGCACTGCCCCTCCAGCGCGCGGGCCATGGCCCCGACCCGCACCCGCCAGTACCCGGCGAGTGCGTCGGTGCAGGAGGGCACCAGCAGGATCTCGGCCCCGGCCTCGGCCAGCGCGCGGCCCAGCAGCGGGAACTCGGCGTCGTAGCAGATCAGCACGCCGATCCGGCCGAGCGCGGTGTCGAAGAGCGTCAGCGGCCCGCCGGGCGAGACGTCCCAGTGCTCGCGCTCGAAGCGGGTCATCACCTGCTTGTCCTGCGCGCCCAGCAGCCCCCCGGGGGCGAAGAGCCGGGCGCGGTTGACCCATGTGCCCTCCGCCCGCACCGGGGCCGAGGCGGCGAGGACATGCACCCCGTGCCGTGCGGCGAGGTCCGCGTGCAGCGCGTCGGCGGCGGGGATGTGGCGGTCGACCGCCGCCAGCGCGCGGGTCAGGTCGGCGGCCGCCTCCGGCCCGTCGAGATGCGCCAGTTCCATCGCGCCGTACTCGGGAAAGACCAGCAGGTCGGCCCCGGTCGCCGCCCCGCGCGCCACCCAGTCCGACAGCTTGGCGGCATAGGCGTCCCAGTCCGCCAGCGGGTCGAGCGGATAGGCGGCGGCGGCGATCCGCACGGAGGACCGGTCGGCGCTCACAGCGACCGGCTCCAGAATTGCAGCGGCTTGCGGGTCTGGGCGGCCTCGCCGAGGTCGGTCCAGGCGAACTGCGCCACCACGCCCGGCAGTGGCGCGTAGCCGCGCGCGCGCCAGAACGGCTCGAGCGACCGGGCGGCGGCGGGGCGCAACGGGTGGTCGTCGGGGCGGATGACGGCGCAGAAGCAGGACAGCGCGCGCCCCATCTCGCGGGCGGCGGCCTCGCGCAGGTCGAAGAAGCGGTGCCCGACGCCCTGCCCGCGATACTCGGGCAGAAGCACCGACTCGGCGCAGTAGAAGGCGGTCGACAGGTCGATGCCGGTCCCGGCGAAGGCGCTCGCGAACTCGTCGGCGTGGTCCTCCATCGGCGTGCCGGTCGCGGCCCCCACCAGCCGCGCGCCGTCGAAGGCGCCGATCAGCACCGCGTCGGGGCTGCCGGCATAGACCGAGAGATAGCGCCGCTCGTAGTCGAGCGAACCGTCATAGAGATAGGGCCAGTCGCGGAACACCGCGATCCGCAGCCGGGCCACGTCGTCGAGCGCCGCGGCCGCCTCCGGCTCGGTCAGCCGCCGGACCGCGAGGCTCATGCCGAGACCTGCCGGATCCAGTCGGCGAGGTTGTAATGGGTCGAGACGCGGGCAATCCGCCCGTCGCGCAGGGTGAAGAAGCTGCCGACCGGCAGGACATAGCCCTGCCCGCGCGCCTCCGGCAGGCCGTCCTGCGTGGCGAGATAGGTGCCGTGGATCACGAATTCGGCGGCGAAACGGTCCGGCGCGTCGCCCGCGAAGATCACCAGCTCGCGCGCCTCCTCGCGGTAGGCGGTGCCCATGCCCGCGTTGAACTCGGCGAAGGCCGCCTTGCCGTGCCGGGTCTCGCCCTGGTTGACGTGGTGGACGAGGTCCTCGGTCACGCAGTCGAGCATCCCCACGCCGTCGCCGGCATTGAAGGCGTCGAAGTAGCGGCGGATCAGGGCGTGGGACATGGCGGCTCCTTTCGGGTCTGGACGGGGCGGGTCCGGACGTGTGGCCCGGGGTCAGGCGGCGCGCGGCGGGCCGAAGCGGGCGATCAGCCGGTCGCGGATCTGGTCGCGGGCCTGGCGGTAGGCCGCCAGCTTGGCCTCGCGGGTCTCGCCGATCCCGGCGGGGTCGATGATCGGCCAGTACTCGACGTCGAGGTGGAAATAGCGCGTCAGTTCCAGCGCGTGGCGCTGGCTGGCGGGCGACAGCGCGATGACGAGGTCGAAGCCCGACAGGTCGTCGCCCCATTGCTGCATTTCCTCGAACGAGCGCACCCGGTGCCGGTCCAGTTCGACGCCCAGTTCGTGGCAGACCGCGACCGCGAAGCCGTCGATCTCGCGTTCGGACTTCACCCCCGCCGACTGCACGTAGGCGGCGTGGCCGTAGAGTTTCTTCATCAGCCCTTCGGCCATCGGCGAGCGAATCGAGTTGTGATCGCAGCAGAACAGGACCGAGCCGGGCAGGTCGGCGCTCACCGCGCGCCCCCGAAATGCAG
>JAUHZL010000330.1 GCA_030425945.1 Alphaproteobacteria bacterium
CGACGCAATCCTCCATGCAGGGTGTCAGGCGTGGAACAACCTGATCGCCCTACCGGAAGTCATCACGTCAATCGGAACCAGAGATTGGGCGAAAGTGGGTCAATGATCGCAGCCCTTGGTATGAGCCCGTCGATCGGCACCGTGATCCTGTCGGGCGACGACTTCGCCCGCGCCGCCCGCGACGGACTGGCGCTGCGGCTGACCGGGCCGGATGGCGTCTTCGACCTGACCGTCCCGCCCGCAAGCTTTGCCGAGGTGTTGGGGACGCCGCGCCGGGCAGCCTGAGGGCGCGTGCCCCGCCCCTTGACCCGCGCCGGGGCGCGCGCTTCGCTGCCGCCATGCCGCGCCAGAACCGTGTCCTGCCCACGGGCGAGATTGTCGCCCACCCCGCCCGGGGCCTGATGATGGGCAACCGCGGGTGCCTGCACGATGCCGAGGGGCAGCTCGGTCGCGCGCGCTGGCGGTCCCGGGCGTGGATCTGCTGCCTGTTGTCCTTCAGGGACCGCCGCCGCCCGATCATGGCCCCCGGGCGCTATACCGAGATGTTCTTCCTCGACGAGGCGGTCGCTCTGGCCGCCGGGCACCGCCCCTGCGCCGAGTGCCGCCGCGCCGCCTTCACCGCCTACCGCGACGCCGCGGAAACAGGGGCGCGGGCGCCCGAGATCGACGCCCTCCTGCACGCCCAGCGGCTGGGGCCCCGCGACAGCGCGCGACCCGCCGACCTGCCGGACGGCACCTTCGTTCTGGCGGGCCAGACGCCGCATCTCGTGCACAGCGCGGCTCTGCACCCCTATGCACCCGAGGGGTATGGCCCGGCGATGCCCCTGCCCGATCTGCCCCTCCCGGTGCTGACCCCGGCCCTCAGCCGGCGGGCGCTCGGCGCGGGATACCGTCCCGTCCTCGCCCCTCTCGCCGCGGCGCGGCGCGCCGATTGACTCGGATGGTGTTTTGACCTATCTCCCGCCACAACCCCTAGGAGGGGACTTGCCGCGGGGCGCCCGGAAATCGCGTCCCAGACTCTCAGGCCCGGTCATGGGGACCGGCCGCAGACATGGACGCACATGACCAGATTTGCTGACCTGAACCTCGATCCGAAGGTTCTGAAAGCGGTTGAAGAAGCCGGCTACGAAACCCCGACCCCGATCCAGGCAGGGGCCATCCCCCCCGCGCTGCAAGGGCGCGACGTGCTCGGCATCGCCCAGACCGGCACCGGCAAGACCGCCAGCTTCACGCTGCCGATGATCACGCTGCTCGCCAAGGGCCGCGCTCGCGCCCGGATGCCGCGCAGCCTCGTGCTGGCGCCCACGCGCGAACTGGCCGCGCAGGTAGCCGAGAACTTCGACGTCTACGCCAAGCACACCAAGCTGACCAAGGCGCTGCTGATCGGCGGCGTCTCGTTCAAGGAACAGGACCTGCTGATCGACCGGGGCGTGGACGTCCTGATCGCGACGCCGGGCCGCCTGCTCGACCATTTCGAGCGCGGCAAGCTCCTGCTGACCGGCGTGCAGATCATGGTGGTCGACGAGGCCGACCGGATGCTCGACATGGGCTTCATCCCGGACATCGAGAAGATCTTCCAGCTCACGCCCTTCACCCGGCAGACGCTGTTCTTCTCGGCCACGATGGCGCCCGAGATCGAGCGGATCACCAACACCTTCCTGTCGGCCCCCGAGAAGATCGAGGTTGCCCGCGCCGCGACGACCTCCGAGACCATCGCACAGAACCTCGTGATGTTCCGCCCGAGCCGCCGGGACCGCGCCGCGACCGAGAAACGCGCCCTGCTGCGCGCGCTGATCGACGCCGAAGGGGCCGAGTGCAAGAACGCCATCATCTTCTGCAACCGGAAGGTGGACGTGGACGTGGTGGCGAAGTCGCTCAAGAAATACGGCTATGACGCCGCGCCGATCCACGGCGACCTGGAGCAGAGCCAGCGGATGAAGACGCTGGACGGGTTCCGGGACGGCAGCCTGCGCTTCCTCGTGGCCTCCGACGTGGCCGCGCGCGGCCTCGACATCCCGGCGGTCAGCCACGTGTTCAACTTCGACGTGCCCTCGCACTCGGAGGACTATGTCCACCGGATCGGCCGCACCGGCCGCGCCGGTCGCAAGGGCCGCGCGCTGACGATCTGCGTCCCGTCGGACGAGAAATACCTCGACGCGATTGAGAAGCTGGTGCAACAGGCGATCCCGCGCATGGACCCGCCCGGCGGTCAGCCGGCCCCCGCCGCAGACCCGGCCGAGGCCGAGGGCGAGAGCCGTCCCAAGCGCGAGCGCCGTCCGCGCCGCGCCCGGGGTGAGCCGAAGGAGCCGGTCGCCGAGACGCCCGCCGCCGAGCCGATCGTGGCCGAAGCCGCCAGCGCGCCGGACCCGGACCGCGGCCCGCGCGACGAGCGCCGTCCGCGCCGCGACCGCCGCGACGACCGCGGCCCAAAGATCGTGGGCATGGGCGACCACGTCCCGACCTTCATCGCCAAGAGCTTCGAGGAACGCATCGCCAGCTGACAGCCCCGGCTGACGGCGCGGGACGCGCGCGCAGAAATAAACAGGCCGCCCCGTGGGGCGGCCTTTTGCGTATTGGGGGCGGGCGCCCCGCTCAGAGCACCTTGTCGAGCACCGCCTCCAGCCGTGCCACGGCGCCCTCGACGTCATAGAGCTTGTCGAGCCCGAAGAGCCCGATGCGGAAGGTCCGGAAATCCGCCGGCTCGTCGCATTCCAGCGGCACACCCGCCGCGATCTGCATCCCGTGCGGCAGGAAGGCCCGCCCGGTCGCGATCTCCGGATCGTCGGTGTAGCTGACGACGACGCCGGGCGCGCCCCAGCCCTCGGCCGCGACCGACGGCACCCCGCGCGCCGCGAGCATCCCGCGCACCGCGTCGCCCAGCGCCCACTGCGCTTCCTTCAGGCGCGAGAACCCGTAGTCGCGCGTCTCGGCCATGGTATCGCGGAAGGCTGCCAGTCCATCGGTCGGCATGGTGGCGTGATAGGCGTGACCACCGTCCTCGTAGGCCTTCATGATCGCCCGCCATTTCTTCAGGTCGATGGCGAAGCTGGACGAGGCCGTTTCGGCCAGTTTCGCCTCGGCGCGGGCCGACATCATCACGAGGCCCGCGCAGGGCTGGGCGCTCCAGCCCTTCTGCGGGGCGGAGATCAGCACGTCGACGCCGGTCGCCGCCATGTCCACCCAGACGCAGCCCGAGGCGATGCAGTCGAGCACCATCAGCGCGCCCACCTCGTGCGCGGCCTCGGCCAGCGCGGTGATGTAGTCATCGGTCAGGATCACCCCGGCCGAGGTCTCGACATGCGGCGCGAAGACCACGTCCGGACGCTCGGCCCGGATCCGGGCGGTCACCTCCTCGATCGGCGCGGGGGCGAAGGGCGCGCGGCTGGTGTTGCCGGTCTGGCGCGCCTTCATCACGATGGCCTCGGCGGGCAGGCCGCCGGCCTCGAAGATCTGGCTCCAGCGATAGGAGAACCAGCCGTTGCGCACGACCAGCGCCTTCTTCCCTTCGGCGAACTGGCGCGCGACGGCCTCCATCGCGTAGGTGCCGCCACCGGGCACCAGGGCCACGGCATCGGCGGCATAGACCTCGCGCAGCATGGCGGAGATGTCGCGCATCACGCCCTGGAACTTCCGGCTCATGTGATTGAGCGAGCGGTCGGTGAAGACGACGGAATATTCCAGCAGGCCGTCAGGATCGACGTGGGGCAGAAGGGCGGTCATCGGGTCTCTCTCCTCTCGGGTCGGGAGGGAGGTAGCCCCGGCAGGCCGCAAGATCAAAGGGGTTTCGACGGGAAACGGGG
>JAUHZL010000331.1 GCA_030425945.1 Alphaproteobacteria bacterium
TGACGAAGGTAACGATCCAGCCCGTCGCAATCACGGTGCCGGCGATCGCACCCTGACGCAGGGTTTCGGGGATCGGCACCTGCACCGTCATCAACCAGGCCGGAATCACGATCACCGGCAACAGCAGCAGGAGCGCCCCGCCCATCCGCCGGGCGAGGGCCGCCACGTACGCCGGGACGACAGGTGGTCCCGATGCGGCGCGGAGCACCATGGCTGCCGCGACCATCAGGACCAGATACCCTGCCGCCCAGAGCGTCATCGCCTCACTCGAACTCCATGATGACTTCGTCCACCGCGAGGCTGTCGCCGGGGCCCGCGTTGATCTTGGACACCACGCCCTTGCGCTCGGCGCGCAGGATGTTCTCCATCTTCATCGCCTCGATGGTGCACAGCGCCTGGCCGTCCTGCACCTCGTCGCCCACGGCCACGTTCATCTTCACGATGACGCCCGGCATCGGGCAGAGCAGCATCTTCGAGGTATCGGGCGGCAGCTTCTCCGGCATCAGCGCGGCCAGCTCGGCCTGGCGCGGCGTCCGCACCGCGACCTTCAGGTCGGCGCCCCGGAAGCGCAGGCGGAAGCCCGAGGTGATCTTGTCCACCTTCAGCACCATCGGCACGCCGTCCACGGTGAACCGCGCGAGGCTGTCGCCCGGCGTCCACGGCCCGGCCACCCGATGCGCGGCGCCGTCCTCGAAGCGCACCGTCGCGCCCTCGCGGTCGGCGGCGATGCTGACCGGGAAGCTCTCGCCCTGCAGGCTGACGACCCACTCGGTGCCCACCACGCGCTCGTGGTTGTCCATCCGCCCCGAGATGCGGGCACGCCGGATCTCGGCCACCCGGTGCATCGCGGCGGCGCAGGCGGCGACCCGGCGCAGGACGGCGCCGTCCAGGGTCACGCCGTGGAAGCCCTCGGGATACTCCTCGGCGATGAAGGCCGTGGTGATCGCCCCCGAGACGAAGCGCGGATGGTCCATCACGGCGGCGAGGAAGGGCAGGTTATGGCCGATCCCCTCGACCTCGAAACTGTCGAGCGCGGTCCGCATTTCCTCGATCGCCTGCGCGCGGGTGGGCGCCCAGGTGCAGAGCTTCGCGATCATCGGGTCGTAGTACATGCTGATCTCGCCGCCCTCGTAGACGCCGGTATCGTTGCGCACGGCATGGCTGGCCTCGGCCACCTCGGCCGGCGGCCGGTAGCGGGTCAGCCGCCCGATCGAGGGCAGGAAGTTGCGGTACGGATCCTCGGCATAGAGCCGGTTCTCGATGGCCCAGCCGTTGATCTTGAGATCGGCCTGCGTGAAGGCCAGCGGCTCGCCGTTGGCGACGCGGATCATTTGCTCCACCAGGTCCACGCCGGTGATCAGCTCGGTCACCGGGTGTTCCACCTGCAGGCGGGTGTTCATCTCGAGGAAGTAGAAGTTCTTCTCGCCGTCGACGATGAACTCGACCGTGCCTGCGCTGGTGTAGCCCACCGCCTTGGCCAGCGCGACGGCCTGCTCGCCCATGGCCTTGCGGGTCGCCTCGTCGAGGAAGGGCGACGGCGCTTCTTCGACCACCTTCTGGTTCCGGCGCTGGATCGAGCACTCGCGCTCGTGCAGGTAGACCGCGTTGCCGTGCTGGTCGGCCAGCACCTGGATCTCGATGTGGCGCGGCTGGGTGACGAACTTCTCGATGAAGATGCGGTCATCGCCGAAGCTGCTGGCCGCCTCGTTCTTCGAGGACTGGAAGCCCTCGCGCGCCTCCTCGTCGGACCACGCGATCCGCATGCCCTTGCCGCCGCCCCCCGCAGAGGCCTTGATCATCACCGGGTAGCCGATCTGGTTCGAGATCTTCACCGCCTCGTCGGCATCCTCGATCAGGCCCATGTAGCCGGGCACGGTCGAGACGCCCGCCTCCTGCGCGATCTTCTTCGAGGTGATCTTGTCGCCCATCGCCTCGATCGCGCCCTTCGGCGGGCCGATGAAAGCGACGCCCGCCTGCTCGAGCGCGTCGGCGAACTTCGGGTTCTCGGACAGGAAGCCGTAGCCCGGATGCACCGCCTCGGCCCCGGTCGCCTTGATCGCCGCCATCACCTTGTCGATGACGATGTAGGACTGGTTGGCGGGCGGCGGACCGATGTGGACCGCCTCGTCGGCCATCTCGACATGCAGCGCGTGGCGATCCGCGTCCGAGTAGATGGCGACCGTGCCGATCCCCATCTTGCGGGCCGTCTTGATGACGCGGCAGGCGATCTCGCCCCGGTTCGCGATCAGGATCTTCTTGAACATGGTCCCTCGTCCTTCAGTTCTTCGCCCGGTCGGGCATGGGCAGGCACCCGCTCCGGGCGGGCGGGCAAACGAAAACGGGACCGCGCGGGCGGCAGCCCGGGCGATCCCGAAACGGAAGATCGTGTGTCTGGGTCAGGCGGGCCGCGCGGCGGCGGCCCCCCGGCGCCGGATCAGCGGCTGCGGCAGACTCCCGCGTCGTCGCAGAGCGCGCCTGCGGCGGCACCGACGGCCGCACCCGCGACCACGTTGCCGTCAAGCAGCGCGGCGCCAAGACCGCCGATGGCGGCACCGGCCGCGGCGCGCTCGCCGTCGGGCGAGAGGCAACCGGCCAGCAGGGCGAGGGACGCACCGGCGAGGAAGAGGGGAAGCTTGGACATGACCTGTCTCCTGATGAATTGCTCTGGTCCGATATAGCAGGCCATGCGCGGCAAAAGGCAAGAGTTTGCCGATACCCCTGCGCGGGAGACTGCCGATTCCGCCCGCTCACCGGTCGTCCTCCGAGTCGTCCTCGTCGTCCCAGCCGTCATCCCAGGGCTCGGGTTCCGGCTCTTCGGCGAAAAGCTCCGGGAAGCCGCGCTCGGCGGCCTTCAGGTCCACCCGCAGCAGCGCCTCGTAGGAGGTCGGATCGAAGGTCGGCTCGACCGCGACCACCTCGCGCCCCAGGAGCCACGACAGCCGCCCGGCATCGAGGTTGCCGCGCTCGAACGGCTCCTCGCCGAAATGGGTGATGAGGGCCGCGAGAAAGGCCCGGTCGGCGGCGCGGTCGACCGCCTTGCGGTCGGCATAGCGCTTGCGCGGGGCGAGCGGCGTCGCCCCCTTCTTGTTCTCGCGCCGGATCGTGAAGTGGAAGTCGGTCCCGGTCAGACGGCTCGGGAAGCCCCGGTGCTTCAGCATGGCCGCGCCTCCCCGTCAGGGCGGCCAGCCGCACGAACGGGCGTCCCCGGAGCCGGGAACGCCCGCGTCGCGTTACTTGTACTTGCCGGTGTAGACCGGCTCGGCCGGCACGGGCGCGGGATCGATGTAGACGATCTCTTCTTCGGGAGTGCTGGAGCCGCAAGCGGTGACG
Source organism: Alphaproteobacteria bacterium (assembly GCA_030425945.1). Classification (GTDB taxonomy): domain Bacteria; phylum Pseudomonadota; class Alphaproteobacteria; order Rhodobacterales; family Rhodobacteraceae; genus Dinoroseobacter. The sequence continues at coordinate 3,331 of JAUHZL010000331.1, forward strand.
AGGGTCGCCACGCCGAATGCCGCGAGCAGCATGAGAGTTTTCGACATGCTCTTGTCCTACCTTCTGAACGGCGGACGTCACGCGGCCTGCGCCCCGTGCCTCCGCTTCTTGACGAGTTACAGTCCCGGACCCCGGAACCAGCCTTAAGAATAGCTGACAAGCCGCCGGAAATAAACAGGAAGCAGGTTTGTCCACAGGGCTGTGGCGGCGCGGCATCGGGCGCCCGGAAACCCGCAAGATGTGGTAGGACCATCAGAAAAGCTCCCAGATGCAGGTGTCGCCGTCGCGGGTGTAGAGGCTGAGGAACTGCGTCGCGTCCGGGTCGGGCTGGCCGCGCACGACCACGCGGTCCATCAGGACGATCAGGATCTGCCGCGCCCCGGTGCCCATCCGCGCCTCGGCCGCGAGGCCCTCCTCGACGCAGAGCCGGTCCATCGCCGGCAGGGCGGTCTCGTAGGTCCAGC